>NZ_JBFAZH010000191.1:0-9139 GCF_040681735.1 Actinoplanes sp. NPDC051633
CTCGCCGAGGGTCCCCAGGCCGTCGCGGCCGCACTGGCCGCGGGGGTCGTCGAGGAGCTGTTCGGCACGCCGTCGGCTCTCGCCCGCGATCCGATGTTCGCCTCGGGCACGGCGGTCACCGACGAGGCCATCGCCGCGCTGGCCGAGACGGTCCACCCGCAGGGCCTTGTCGCGGTCTGCTCGCAGATGGACGTCCCACTGTCGTCGGTCGTCTCCCGCAAGCTGGTGGCGGTGCTCGCGGACATCCGTGACCCCGGCAACGCCGGAACCATCCTCCGGACGGCGGACGCGGCGGGCGCCGGTGCGGTGGTGTTCGCCGGTGACGCCGTGGATCCCTACAACGGCAAGTGTGTGCGGGCGTCGGCCGGCTCGCTGTTCACCGTGGACGTCGCCCGCGAGCGGGATCCGCTGGCGGTGATCGAGGCGCTGCGCGACGCCGGCGTCTGGGTGCTCGCGGCCACGGGCTACGGCGACGTGAGCCTGGACGAGCTGCTCGACGACGGCGCGTTGTCGGTGCCGACGGCGTGGTTGTTCGGCTCGGAGGCGCACGGCCTGCCGCCGTCGTTGCTGGAGGCGGCGGACGCGCGGGTACGGGTCCCGATCTACGGCGGCGCGGAGAGCCTCAACCTAGCCGCGGCGGCGGCCGTCTGCCTGTACGCCTCGGCGCGCGGCCAGCGCTGATGCGCGCGGTCGTCTACACCGCTCCCGGCGCGTCCCCGGAGCTTCGCGATGTCCCACCGCCGTCCTGCCCGCCCGGCGGCGCGATCGTGGACGTGCGGGCCACGGGCGTGTGCCGCTCGGACTGGCACGCCTGGCGTGGCCACGACCCGGTGCCGCTGCCCCACATCCCGGGCCACGAGTTCGCCGGCGTGGTCTCCGCGGTCGGCCCGTCGGTTCGCGGCTTCGCCGTCGGTGACCGGGTGACCAGCCCGTTCGTGAACGGCTGCGGCCGCTGCCCGTGGTGCCTCTCCGGCGACGCGCAGGTCTGTCCATCGCAGACGCAGCCGGGCTTCACCCACGCGGGTTCCTTCGCCGAGCAGGTGGTGGTCCATGCGGCCGACACCAACCTGGTCCGCCTCCCGTCCACGCTCGACTTCGTCCCGGCCGCGGCCCTCGGCTGCCGCTTCGCCACGGCGTTCCGTGCCCTGACCGCCCACGCGCGCCTCTCGGCGGGGGAGCGGGTCGCGATCTTCGGTTGCGGCGGCGTGGGCCTCTCGGCGGTGATGATCGCGGCCGAGAGGGGCGCCGAGGTGATCGCGGTGGACCCGTCGCGGGCGGCCCGCACCCTCGCCCTGGCCGTGGGCGCAACCGTCGCCGTCGAGAGCGGTGCATCCGCGGCCTCCGACGTACACGTCGCGGTGGACGCGGTCGGCTCGGCGGCTTCGGCGGACGCCTCGGTGCGGAGCCTGCGCCGCCGCGGGCGCCACGTCCAGATCGGCCTGATGCTCGGCGCGAACGCCCGCGCGCCCCTGCCGTGGGACCTGGTGGTCGCGCACGAGCTGCGGATCTTCGGCTCGCACGGGATGCCCGCACGTGACTATCCGCCGATGCTCGAGATGGTCGCCGACGGACGCCTCGACCCGGCCGCGCTGGTCGGCGCGGTCATCGGCCTGCCCGGCGCCGGCCGGGCCCTGATGGCGATGGACGACCCGGCGCCGTCCACCGGCATCGTGGTGATCAAGCCGTAGGCGCGTGGTGACCGTGTTGGTCCAGTCGCGGGAAGACGGGCTGCGGGGTGGCCACAACGAAGGGTCCGGTGCCCACTTGAGCTGATATCCGGGCCGCTCCCGCGGGAACGAACGCTGACAGTTCATGGGCGAGGCGCCGGCAGGCCTCGACGAGCGTGGCGAGCACGGCGTCGAGCCGTTCACCGGCCGCGTCGTCGCCTGCCTGCTCCCGTTTGGCGAGTTCCCAGGGCCGTTCCGCCTCGACGAGGCGGTTGGCCGCGGCGACAACGGCGCAGATGGCGTCGGTGGCGGTGTGGAAGTCGAACGCGGCCAGCGCCCGGTCGATCGCGGACGGGAGGCCGGCGCACCGGTCGGCCAGCTCGCGGCCGGCCCCGGCGGTCCGGGTCTCGGGAACGGCGCCGTGGCGGTACCGGTGCACCAGGGACAGGGTGCGATTGACCAGGTTGCCCACACCGTTGGCGAGATCCTGGTGATAGCGGGTCAGCAGCCGTTGTTCGGTGAAGTCGGTGTCGCCGAGGCCGGCGACGTCGCGGAGCAGCCACCACCGCAGCGCGTCGACGCCGTAGCGTTCGACCAGGTGGTACGGGTCGACCGCGTTGCCGGCGCTCTTGGACAGCTTGGCGCCGTCCACGGTCAGGTATTCGTGGACGAACACGGCGGTGGGCAACGGCTGGCCGGTGGACAGCACCAACGCCAGCCAGTACACGGCGTGGAAGCGCACGATGCCCTTGCCGATGACGTGCACCCGTTCGGCCGAGTCGATCCACCAGTCCCGGTAAGTGGCGTCACCGATCCCATGGCCGGCGGTGCCGTAGCCGAGGGCGGTGACGTAGTTCGCCAGCGCGTCCCACCACACGTAGACGACCTGGTCGGGGTCGTCCGGGACGGGGATGCCCCACCCTGCGGCACGCGACGCCGGCCGGGAGACGCTGATGTCGGTCAGGCCGGCCCGCACGAAGGACAGCACCTCGTTGCGCCGGGCCGCCGGCTCGACGCGTACCCGCCCCGACTCCAGCGCGCTGAGCACGTCGTCGGCGTAGCGCGACAACCGGAAGAACCAGTTGGACTCGGTCACCGTCTCCGGGGCGGTGCCGTGCTCGGGGCACAGTCCCCCGAGCAGCCCTCCGACCAGCTCAGCCGCGTCGTAGAACTGCTCGCAGCCCTGGCAGTACAAGCCGACGTAGCCGCGTCGATAGAAGTCGCCCCGGGCGGCGCTCTGCCGCCACAGCCGTTCCACGCCCGGCCGGTGGCGCCGGTCGCTGCTGGTCCGGATGAAATCGTCGAAGGACAGGGCCAGCGCCCCGGCGAGGCCGGCGAACCGGTCCGCGTTCGCCGCCACGAAGGTGGCGATATCCACGCCGGCCGCGGCGGCGGCCGTCACGTTCTTCAGCGCGTTCTCATCGGTGCCGGTCAGGAAGCGCACGGCCGGCCGCGGAGGCGTCGATGACGCGCGAGGACATCCGCCTGCGCCAATTCCAGCGCGTGGCCCAGATGCGGTGCGGCATTGACGTACGGAATGGCGGTGGTGACGTAGAAGCCGGGAGCCTGGCTCACGATGGTCTCCGATCTGCCCCGGTGTGCAGGGGCAGATCGAGTCCGGCCGGCCCCTGAAACGCAGGGGCTGGTGGTGGCGGGTTAACGCACGCCGACGGGCCCCGTGACGGGGCGCATCATCCGGCGAACGTACTGAGGCATGAACGCCATGATGCCAGATGCCCCGATGCCGGCGTGCCGGATAAACACCGCGAGCGTTCGTCGCGGCCGGGGTAAACTCGACGCGTGGCGATGAAGAGTCGACGGTTTACCCGGCCCGCTGGTTGCGGGCGCCGGGTCTGACTCTCGCGCGATTCCCCTGACCGGCGGGCAGCGGCTCAGCCGTGCGTCCGTACACTGCCGCATGGCAATTCCTCCGGTGAGGGAGATCATGTCCTACCGCAATGACCCGTACGATCCGAAGCAGGCTGCCCTGCTCGCGCCCGAGGCGCTCGACGCCGCCGTCACCGACGCCGAGAAGGCGTTCGCCGCGGCGCCGGACCTCGATGCGCTCGGCGCGCTGAAGCCCGCCCACCTCGGCGACCGCTCGCCGGTGTCGCTCGCGCGGCGGGAGATCGGCTCGCTGCCGCCGGCCGCGAAATCCGACGCCGGCAAGCGCGTGAACCAGGCCCGGCAGTCGATCCAGGGCGCCTTCGACCAGAGACTGGCCGAGCTGGAGCTGGAACGCGCCGCCCGGGTGCTCGTCGAGGAGCGCGTCGACGTCACCATGCCGTGGGACCGCCGGCCGCGCGGCGCCCGGCATCCGCTGACCACGCTCATGGAGCACATGGCCGACCTGTTCGTCGGGATGGGTTACGAGATCGTCGACGGCCCCGAGCTCGAGCTCGAGTGGGTGAACTTCGACGCCCTCAACATCGGCCCGGACAACGCCGTGCGCGGGTCGATGGACACGTTCTACGTGGACCTGCCCGGCCTGGTGCTGCGTACGCACACCTCGCCCGGCCAGGTGCGCACGATGCTGACCCGTACCCCGCCGATCTATGTCGTCAGCCCGGGCCGCGCCTACCGTTCGGACGAGCTGGACGCCACGCACAGCCCGGTCTTCCACCAGATCGAGGGTCTCGTCGTCGACGAGGGCATCACGATGGCCCACCTGCGGGGGACGCTCGACCACTTCGCGCGGGCGATGTTCGGCCAAGAGGCCAAGACCCGCTGGCGGCCGCACTACTTCCCGTTCACCGAACCGTCCGGGGAGTTCGACGTGTGGTTCGAGCAGCACCGCGACGGCCCGCGCTGGGTCGAGTGGGGCGGCTGCGGCATGGTCAACCCGCGGGTGCTCACCGCCTGCGGCATCGACCCGGAGAAGTACTCCGGGTTCGCGTTCGGCATGGGTGTCGAGCGGACCCTGCAGTTCCGCAACGGGGTCGGCGACATGCGCGAGATGGTCGAGGGCGACGTCCGGTTCACCCGTACGTTCGGAATGGAGGTCTGACGCGATGAAGACGTCACTGTCGTGGCTCCGCGACTACGTGGAGCTGCCCGTGTCACTGACCGCCGCGGAGCTGGACGAGACGCTGACCAACCTCGGCATGGAGGTCGAGTCGGTCGTCGACCAGGCCTCGACCGTCCAGGGTGGCCTGGTCGTCGGGCGGGTCCTCGAGATCGAGGAGCTGACCGGGTTCAAGAAGCCGATCCGCTTCTGCAAGGTCGACGTCGGCAACCCGGACCCGCAGGAGATCGTCTGCGGCGCGCACAACTTCGCGGTCGGTGATCTGGTCGTCGTCATCCTGCCGGGCGGCGAGCTGCCCGGCGGGTTCAAGGTCGGGGCGCGCAAGACCTACGGGCGCAACTCGAACGGCATGATCTGCTCGGTGCGCGAGCTCGGGATCGGCGACGACCACGCCGGCATCCTGGTACTGCCGCCGGACGCGGCCCGGCCGGGGGTCGACGCGCGCCCGGTGATCGGGCTCGACGACGTGCTGGTCGAGGTCGAGATCACCCCGGACCGCGGGTACGAGATGAGCATGCGCGGCATGGCGCGGGAGCTGTCATACGCCTACGACTCCGCGTACACGGACCCGGCCGCTCTGGACGCGCCCGGCGCCTCACCGGAGCCGCCCTATCCGGTCCGGGTCGAGGACACGGTCGGCTGTGACCGGTTCGCGGCGCGGGTCGTCCGGGGCATCGACCCGGGCGCCGCGTCTCCGGCCTGGATGCAGAAGCGGCTCACCGCGGCGGGGATCCGGTGCATCTCGCTGCCCGTGGACATCACCAACTATCTGATGGTGGAGCTCGGGCAGCCGATGCACGTGTTCGACCTCAACCGGCTGCGCGGCGGGCTGCTGGTGCGGCGGGCCACGCCGGGGGAGAAGCTGACCACCCTGGACGGTGTCGCGCGCGTGCTCGACGCCGAGGACATGGTGATCTGCGACGACTCCGGGCCGATCTCGCTCGCCGCGGTGATGGGCGGCGAGACCAGTGACTGGCAGCCGGACACCGCGGACGTGCTGCTCGAGGCGGCGCACTGGGACCCGGTGATGGTCGGGCGCACGGCCCGGCGGCACAAGCTGTTCAGCGAGGCGGCCAAGCGCTGGGAGCGCGGCGTCGACCCGCAGCTGCCGCTGGTCGCGTTGCGGCGTGCCGTCGAGCTCCTCGTCGAGCACGCCGGCGGCGAGGCCGACGAGCGGGTGCTGGACATCGACCACGTGGTTCCGCCGGCGCCGATCGTGCTCGACCCGTCGTTGCCGGCCGCGCGGATCGGGCTGGCGTACACGCCGGACGAGGTGGCGGCGCACCTGTCCCGGGTGGGCTGCACGGTCTCGGCCACGTGGGAGGTCACCCCGCCGTCGTGGCGGCCCGACCTGATCGACCCGGCCGACCTGGTGGAGGAGGTGGCGCGGCTCGGCGGCTACAACGACATCCCGAGCGTGCTGCCGCCGGCGCCGGGCGGCGGCGGGCTCACGGCGGTGCAGAAGCGGCGCCGGTCGGTGGGTCGCGCGCTGGCCGAGAACGGGTACGTCGAGGTGCTGTCGTTCCCGTTCGTCGCGCCGTCGGTGCACGACGCCTTCGGGCTGGCCGCGGACGACGAGCGGCGCAGCGCGGTGCGGGTCACCAACCCGCTGTCCGAGGAGGAGCCGCAGTTGCGTACGTCGCTGCTGCCGCCGCTGCTCGGCCAGCTCCGGCGCAACCTCGGCCGGGGCATGCGCGACCTGGCGCTGTACGAGCTCGGTGAGGTGGTGCTGCCGCGCGCGGCGGACACCGCGCCGCCGGTGCTGGGCGTCGACCGGCGTCCGGATGACGACGAGTGGGCGGCCGCCAACGCGATCGTGCCGGCCCAGCCCTGGCACGTCGCCACGGTGCTGACCGGGGACTTCGACCCGGCCGGCTGGTGGGGTCCGGGCCGGGCGGCGACCTGGGCCGACGCGGTGGAGTCGGCGCGGATCGTGCTGTCGGCGGCGGGGATTCCCGCTTCGCGGGTCTCGGTGCGCGCCGCGGAGCGTGCGCCGTGGCACCCGGGCCGGTGCGCGGCCGTGCGGGTCGACGACGTGGTGATCGGGTATGCGGGCGAGCTGCACCCGGGCGTGCTCTCGACGCTCGAGCTGCCGCGGCGGGTGTCCGCGATGGAGCTCGACCTGGACGCGGTGCCGCCGATGCCGGTGGTCGAGGCGACCGGGCTGTCCACGTACCCGCCGGCGCTGATCGACGTGGCGCTGGTGGTGCCGTCGGAGGTGCCAGCCGCCGAGGTGGAGGCCGCGCTGGTCTCCGGTGCGGGCTTGCTGCTGGAGGCGGTGCGGCTGTTCGACGTGTACTCCTCCGCGCAGCTGGGCGAGGGGAAGCGGTCGCTGGCGTACAAGCTGACCTTCCGCGCACCCGACCGCACGCTGACCGTGGAGGACGCGGTGGCGGCCCGCGATGCGGCGGTGGCCGCGGCGACGTCGCGCACCGGAGCCGTGCTGCGCGGGGCCTGACCGCTCGTCGGACGGCGGGGGTCGTTCAGGCGACCCCCGCCGGATGACGGCCGTTCGTAGGGTTATGTCCGTATTGATCCGGAGTGAAGATGTTCTTGTACATCCACTCCGTTTCAGAAGGAATGCCGTGTCTCGCCGCTCCACCCCTCGCGCCAACGCCCGTCACCGCCTGATCGCCGCCGCCCTCTGCGCGATCCCGTTCGTCACGGCGGCCGTCATGTCCACGCACTGACTCTTCATCACCGGCGGCTCGGACCACCCGGGGTGGCCGGCAACCCGACCGCCGCGGCCACCTCGGCGGTCAGGGCGTCCTCGCTGGTGCCGACGGCGACCTCGATCGCGGGCAGGCCGAGCCGCGCGGTCTCCGCTCTCATCCGCTCGGTGAAGAGCCGGTCCCGTTCCAGCAGGTTGTGCCGGGCCCGCTCGTAGTCGCCGGTCTTCGACGGAATCCGCCACGGGATGCCGCGGGCGTCGAAGGCGGCCGCCCGGAACTCCGGCGTCGGCAGCAGCCAGACGGCGCGGTCGGTCAGCGGCGCGACGAGGTGCGGCAGTAGCCGGAAACCCTCGGCGACGACACCGGTCCGCATCCGGCGGAGATCCTCGACGATCAGGTGGAAGCCCTCGCCGCGGTACCAGTGGAACGTCTCGAGCATGACCTCGGGCGACCGGGTGGCCCAGCGCTCGTCCATGGTCATGCCGATGAACTCGTAGAGGTACGGGCTCTCGGCGGCGTCGGTGCGCCGGGCGTGGTCGCCCATCACGTCGTCGGTGCCGTAATACGTCAGGCCGTGCTCGGCGGCCAGGCGCCGGGCGATTGTCGACTTCCCGCCGCCGCTGCCCCCGCCGATCCAGACCACGTGCTCCAGCCCGGTCGTCACCGCGGCTCGAGGCCCCGCTCACGGGCGATGCGCTCGACCTCGTCCTTCGCCTCGCGCAGGCCGACACCGGTGCGTTCGCGGTAGACCTTGATCGCTTGGATCTTCTGGCCCTGCATCAGGTGCTGCACGACCTCCGGATCCTGCGGCGGCAGCTGATCGGCGACGCCGAGGTGCTTCATGATCAGGTCGAGCTTGCGCTCGACGGCGGCGATCCGGGCGGCGCTCGGCGGCTCGTTGCGCGACCGGCTGCCGATCAGGATCAGGATCAGCCCGATCGGAAGGACGACGGACGCACCGATGGCGAGATACTCCATCCGGCCATCCACCCAGCCGCCGATGATTCCGGTGGGTCTGGCGGCCTCATGTGCCGCTCACTCGCCGACCGTGCCGTCGAGCAGCTCGCGGACCGCGTCGGCGTGGCCGGCGTGGCGGGCCGTCTCATTGATCAGGTGGATCAGCACGAAGCGCAGGTCGGTGTCGTGGCCGTAGTTCGACGGCGCGGTCAGGTCACCGATCGCCCGGACCGCCGCGTCCGTCGCCTCCGCCCGGGCCCGGTACGCCGCGATCGCGTCGGCGATGCCCAGGCCGGGCGGGTCGTACTCGTCGTCGGGCTTGCCCACCGGCCGGCCGAGCATCTCGCGGTCGATCCAGCGGGCCTCGACGCCGGTCAGGTGGTTCACGATGCCGACCAGCGTCAGCAGCCTGCCCTCCGGACGCCAGCGGGCCTGCTCGTCGGTGATGCCGCCCGCCTTGCGCAGCACCGCCCCGCGCAGGAACGCCAGCCAGCGCAGGAACAGCTCGATCTCGTCCGGGGAACCGTCGGGAAAGGTCATCAAGTCGAGGGTACGGGTGCCGCGGCCGGACTGCGGTGCCCGTCGCGGTCGATGGCGCGCACCCCGAACTGCACGTTGTCCTTGGAGACGTCGATGGTGGCCGAGGTGACCCGGCCGACCAGCACGCCGTGCGTCCAGTCGGGCAGGGTGGATTCGCGCCACACGACCTCGTAGCCGGCCAGGTCGGGCTCGGTGCCCCCCTGCCAGCGCAGCGTCGTGGAGTTGGTGAGCTGCGACGTGTCGATGACCACGCCGCGCGGTGTGGACGGCGCCTGCGC
>NZ_JBFAZH010000192.1:0-9123 GCF_040681735.1 Actinoplanes sp. NPDC051633
GCCAGGTTGACGCCGTCCTCTTGGCTGAGCCGCTGCACCTCACGGAGCAGGCTGACGTCCCGCTCGCTGTAGCGCCGACCGCCGCCCCCGGCCCGGCCGGCCTGCACCAGGCCGAGCCGGTCGTACTGCCGGAGCGTCTGCGGGTGCATCCCCGCCAGCCGGGCGGCCACCGAGATGATCAGAACCTTCGCATCCGACTCGTGCATCCCCGCACCTCCTTACCCGAACCTGCGCAGACGGGCGTCCAGGCGCTCCCGGCCGGCCGGTGGGGTCAACTTGGCAAACTTCTCCAGCGCGTCGCGGGCCTCGTCCGAGACCTGCGCCGGCACCTGCACATCGACCGTGACGATCAGGTCGCCGGCCTCGCCGTTGCGGCGCACCACGCCCTTGCCGCGGGCGCGCAGCTTGCGCCCGCTCGGGGTGCCCGGCGGCACCCGCAGCGTGACCGGGGTGTCCATCGTCGGCACCCGCAGGTCGGTGCCCAGCACCGCCTCGGCCATGGTGATCGGCACGGTCAGCGTGAGGTCGTCGCCGCTGCGCCCGAACAGATCGTCGGGCCGCACCTTGACCTGCACGTACAGATCGCCGGCCGGGCCACCGCGCTCACCCGGCTCACCGCGGCCGGACAGGCGGATCCGCTGCCCGTCGGCGACACCGGCCGGGAAGCGGACGTTGATCGTTCGGTTTTTCGTGACCCCGCCGGTGCCGCGGCACTCCGGGCACTTGTGGTCCACGATCGTCCCCGCGCCCTGACACTCGCGGCACGGCTCGGAGAAGCTGAACGACCCCTGGTTGCGAGAGATCAGCCCGCTGCCCGCGCACTGCGGGCAGGTCCGGGGCACGGTGCCCGGCTTCGCGCCGTTGCCGTGACAGGTGTCGCAGACCCCAGGTGAGCGCAGGGTCAGCGGCAGCGTGGTGCCCTGCACCGCATGCACGAAGTCGAGCGTGACCTCGGCCTCGACGTCCCGGCCGCGCTGCGGCCCGGAGCGGCGCACGCCGCCGCCGGCCCCGCCACCGGAGAAGATCGAGCTGAAGATGTCGGAGAACCCGGCGCCGCCGAACCGGCGGTCACCGGCGCCGCCCGCCGCACCGGTGCCGGAGAACCCACCGAACAGGTCGGACGGGTCGAACCCACCGCCGGCGCCGCGGGCACCCCGACGGAACGCGCCGGAGCCGAACAACGAGCGCATCTCGTCGTACTCCTTGCGCTTCTTGTCGTCCGACAGCACGTCGTACGCCTCGGAGGCGGCCTTGAACTTCTCCTCCGCCTCGGCGTTGCCCGGGTTCCGGTCCGGGTGCAACTCCCGGGCCAGCTTGCGGTACGCCTTCTTGATCTCGTCGTTGGAGGCGGACTTGCTCACCCCGAGAACCGAATAGAAGTCCTTCTCCAGCCAGTCCTTCGAACTCAACGCGTCCACCTCCTCCAGACGAACCGGTCGGTTGTCACTCCGGGTCGGCGACCGCGACCAGGGCGGGTCGCAGCAGCCGCTCGCCCAGGGTGTAACCGCGGCGCATCACCTCGACGCAGGTCGGCTCGGTGACGTCCGGGGACGTCTGGTGCGCGACCGCCTCGTGCCGGGTCGGGTCGAAGGGGTCGCCCTTCTCCCCGAACGGCACCAGGCCGAGCTTGGAGGTGGACGCGGTCAGCGACTCGGCCACCGTGGCGAACGGGCCGACGAGGTCGCCGTGCTCGCGGGCACGGTCGACGTCGTCGAGCACCGGCAGCAGCGCGGAGAGCACCGCGCCGGTGGTCTGCTCGGCCGCCGCGCCGCGGTCACGGTCGACCCGCTTGCGGTAGTTCGCATACTCCGCCGTCACCCGCTGCAGGTCGCGCGTGCGCTCCTCCAGCTCGGTGCGGAGCGCTTCGAGCTCGGCGCCGAGCCCCGGCTTGACGTCCTTGACGTCCTTGACGTCGTCGGCGTCCTTGGCGTCACCGGAGGCGGCCGCCTTGACCTCGGCACCCTCCTCCGGCTCGGCGGCGCGGTGCGCGCCGCCTTTCGCCGCCGCCTCCCTGGCCTTCGCTTCCTTGGCGTCGCTCACGGACTCCCCTGTGGCCTTACCGTTCGGATGGATCTTGCGCCGATCACGGATGACGACCCGCTCGGTCGCCTGACCGTCGTTCTCGTCCTCCGCGCGGCTCACTTCTTGTCGTCCTCGACGATCTCCGCGTCCACGACGTCGTCCTGGCCACCGGCCGCACCCGCCGCACCGGTCGTCCCGGCTCCGCCGGCCGCACCCGCCGCACCCGGCGCCTGCGTGCCGTCCGGGCCCGGTGTGCCCTCGGTGCCGTCCGCCTGCTGCTGCGAGTAGAGCAGCGAGCCGGCCTCCTGCGAGACCTTCGCCAGGTTCTCGTGTGCCGTCTTGATCTTGTCGATGTCGTTGCCACCGAGCGCACCGCGCAGCTCGCTGAGCGCCTCGGAGATCTGCGTGCGGTTGTCCTCGGGGAGCTTGTCGCCGCTCTCCGCCAGGAACTTCTCGGTCTGCCACTGCAGCTGCTCGGCCAGGTTGCGGGCCTCGGCATCCTCGCGGCGCTTCTTGTCGTCGTCCGCGTGGTCCTGAGCGTCGCGCATCATGCGCTCGATGTCGTCCTTCGGCAGCGCGGAGCCGCCGGTGATCGTCATCTTCTGCTCCTTGCCGGTGCCCATGTCCTTGGCGTGCACGTTGACGATGCCGTTGGCGTCGATGTCGAAGGTGACCTCGATCTGCGGCACGTTGCGCGGCGCGGGGGGCAGGCCGGTCAGCTCGAAGGTGCCGAGCTTCTTGTTGTAGGCCGCGATCTCACGCTCGCCCTGGAAGACCTGGATCAGCACGGACGGCTGGTTGTCGTCGGCCGTCGTGAAGACCTCGGAGCGCTTGGTCGGGATGGTGGTGTTGCGCTCGATCAGCTTGGTGAAGATGCCGCCCTTGGTCTCGATGCCCAGCGACAGCGGGGTCACGTCGAGCAGCAGGACGTCCTTGACCTCGCCCTTGAGCACACCGGCCTGCAGGGCGGCGCCGACGGCGACGACCTCGTCCGGGTTGACGCCCTTGTTCGGCTCCTTGCCGGTCAGGCTCTTGACCAGCTCGGACACGGCGGGCATGCGGGTCGAGCCGCCGACCAGGATCACGTGGTCGACGTCGGCGACCTTGACGCCGGCGTCCTTGATGGCCTGCTCGAACGGCGACTTGCAGCGGTCCAGCAGGTCCTGCGTCATGCGCTGGAACTCGGACCGGCTCAGGCTCATGTCCAGGTGCAGCGGGCCGTCGGGGCCGGCCGTGATGTAGGGCAGGTTGATGCTGGTGGTGGTCGCGGCGGACAGCTCGATCTTCGCCTTCTCGGCGGCCTCGCGCAGACGCTGCAGGGCCATCTTGTCCTGGCTCAGGTCGATGCCGTTGGCGCCGCGGAACGTCTTGACCAGGTGGTCGATGACCCGCTGGTCCCAGTCGTCGCCGCCCAGGTGGTTGTCACCCGAGGTGGACTTGACCTCGATGACGCCCTCGCCCAGCTCCAGCAGCGAGACGTCGAAGGTGCCGCCGCCGAGGTCGAAGACCAGGACGGTCTGCTCCTTGGAGCCCTTGTCCAGACCGTAGGCCAGCGCCGCGGCGGTCGGCTCGTTCACGATCCGCAGGACGTTGAAGCCCGCGATCTCGCCGGCCTCCTTGGTGGCCTGGCGCTGCGCGTCGTTGAAGTAGGCCGGGACGGTGATCACCGCGTCGGTGACCTGCTCACCCAGGTAGGCCTCACTGTCGCGCTTCAGCTTCATCAGCACCCGCGCGGAGATCTCCTGCGGCGTGTACTTCTTGCCGTCGATGTCGATCGACCAGCTGGTGCCGACCTCACGCTTGACCGAACGGATGGTCCGATCGGGGTTGGTGACCGCCTGACGCTTGGCGACCTCGCCGACGAGCACCTCGCCGTTGCGCGCGAAGGCGACGATGGACGGAGTCGTCCGAGAGCCCTCCGCGTTGGCGACGACGGTGGGCTCGCCTCCTTCCAGAACGCTGACGCAGGAGTTCGTGGTGCCGAGGTCGATGCCGACCGCACGTGCCATGTTGGTAGTCCTCGCTTCTTCACGTCTTCGGGAGCCCGCAAGTTGAGCGGACCGGACTCAATAGTGCCACGGCGGGTCACGTCGTCAAGTCAAAGTTGAGCCAATGGGGCGCAAGTCATGTCAGCCCCGGCGCCTTCAGTCCGGTCAGGGTGAAGGTGGGGCTGTGGATGGGCTCTACATACCTGTCCGGTCACGGCATACCGGTACCTGTTGTCTGTGTCGTATGGATCGGGCACCCTTTAGCCGTGACGACGCACGGTGATGCGGCCGGTCCGGCTGCTCGCGCCGAGACCGAGCCGTCGCCTTCAGAAAACCCGAATTCGTTGAGTACGAGCACAGCAGAGCCGGCCGCCTCAGCGCGCCAGGTCAGCGCGGGGTCAGGGCCGTCCGCAGCCGCCGGGCCGGCGACCGGCTCGAGCAGCTCGCCGAACGGGAACCCGGCGGCGGCCACCGAGCCGGCGGAGACGGAGCCGGCGGCCGGCGCGAAGCCCCCGGCCACGGAGCCCACCGAGCCCTCCGCGACCGGCGAGCCGCCTGCGACCACCGAGTCCTCTGCGACCACCGAGCCCTCTGCGACCGCAGCCGAGCCGGCCACCGAGCCGACCGTGACGACCGAGCCGACCGAGCCGACCGCGACGACCGAGCCGACCGAGCCGACTGAGCCCGCCGGGACCACCGAGCCCGCCGTGGAGTCGAAGATCACCGGCGAGGAGCCGACCGTCGCCGTCGAGCCCGTCGACGAGCCGACCGAGCCGACCGAGCCGACCGTCGCCGGCGACGAGCCGACCGCGGCGCTCGACGAGCCGACCGCGGCGCTCGACGAGCCGACCGCCGCCCCCGCTGACGAGCCGACCGCCGCCGTTGCGGGTGCCGCGGCCGGCGGGGACGAGGAGACCGCGGTCACGCCGACCGCGCCTGTGCCGGCGGCTTCGGGAGCGGAGAGTGCCGAGGCTGCGGGCGGGGAGTCTGCCGCGCCCGAGGAGCCGGCGCTCACCGAACCGCCACCGGCCGTCGGGGCTCTCGCCAACGCTCTGAGTCAGCTGCGCGCGGCGATCGGCGGGGTCTCGTACCCCCTCAAGATGCCCTCGGCCGACGAAGCGCGACGCATCGGCAAAGCGCTCGTGTCACAGTTGGACGATTATCTTCTTCCGCGCCTGGCGCGGCTCGACGCGCCGCTGCTCGTGGTCGTCGGCGGCTCCACCGGGGCCGGCAAGTCGACGCTGGTGAACAGCCTGGTCCGGGCGCCGGTCAGCGCGGCCGGCGTGCTGCGGCCGACCACCCGCTCGCCGGTGCTGGTGGGGCACGCCGACGACATGCCGTGGTTCCGCAAGGGCGAGCTGCTGCCCGGGATGACACGGACGCCCGTCGCGAGCACCGACCCGCAGACGCTGCAGCTGGTCACCGCGCCCGCGCTGGGCCCGGGGCTGGCCTTCCTGGACGCGCCGGACATCGATTCGGTGGTGGACCAGAACCGCAAGCTCGCCGCCCAGCTGCTGGCCGCCGCCGACCTGTGGCTGTTCGTCACGACGGCCGCGCGCTACGCCGACGCCGTGCCATGGGAGCTGCTCACCACCGCCCGGCTGCGCGGCACCGTGATCGCCCTGGTGCTCGACCGGGTGCCGGAGGAGGCGGCCGGCGAGATCTCCGCGCACCTGGGCGAGATGCTGGCCGCGCACGACATGGCCGCCGCGCCGCTGTTCGTGCTGCCGGAGACCACCCTGGACGGCCAGGGACTGCTGCCGGAGAGCGTGGTGCAGCCGCTGCACGACTGGTTCGGCAAGCTGGCCTCCGACGCGGGCGCCCGCTCGGCCGTGGTGCGGCAGACGCTGGACGGCGCGCTGGCCGCGCTCGGACCGGCGGTCGAGGGCCTGGCCGACGCCGCGGATGAGCAGGAGATGGCCGCGGCGGCGCTGGACGAGCGGGTGTCCGCGGCCTATCGGACCGCCAAGCGGACGGTGGCCGACGGGCTCAAGGACGGCCGGCTGCTGCGCGGTGAGGTGCTCGCCCGCTGGCAGGAGTTCGTCGGGACCGGTGAGCTCCTGCGGGCGCTGGAGTCGAAGGTCGGCGCGCTGCGCGACCGGATCATGTCGGCGCTGACCGGCCGGCCGTCGCCCGGGCGCAACCTGCAGGCGGCGCTCGAGTCGCAGCTGGTCACGCTGCTGCGCGGAGTGTCCGCGGACGCCGCCGAGCAGGCGTATTCGGCCTGGCAGGCGCATCCGGCCGGGGCGGCGCTGCTCAACCCGGGGCTGCATCAGGCGTCGCGGGAGCTGCCGGAGCGCGCCGACCGCCTGGTGCGCGACTGGCAGGCCTGGGTGCTGGAGTTGGTGCGGGAAGAGGCCGGCGACAAGCGGTTCGTGGCGCGCGCGGGGGCGTACGCGGTGAACGGCGTCGGGCTCACCGTGATGATCGCGGTGTTCACCTCGACCGCCTTCATCCCGACCGGCGCTGAGCTGGCGGTCGGCGCGGGCACCACGATCGCGGCGCAGAAGGTGCTCGAGGCGATCTTCGGCGACCAGGCGATCCGTACGCTCGCGGCCCGCGCCCGGGAGAATCTGCTGACCCGCGTCGACGAGCTGCTCGACAAGGAGGCGGCCCGGTTCACCGAGCTGACCGCCGCGGTCGGCCTGGAGCTCGAGCCGGCGGACGGCCTGCGCCGGACCGTCGCCGAGGTGGAACGCGCGAGGGGGGAGCTCGCCTTGACCGCAGCCGGTGCCTCGTCATGAACCTCGCCGAGAGGGTGCGTGACGCCCTGACCCGCGACGACGGCCGGATCGACGCCGAGCGGCTGGTCGCCCGGCTGGAGTCGTTGTCGCGATTCCTGCGGGTCACCGACCCGTATCTGCCGGACGGCGACCTGGTGGCCGCACACACGCTGGTGGAACGCGCCGGGGGCCGGCTGGCGCTGTCCCAGGATCACACCGTGGTGGCGCTCGCCGGGTCCACCGGCAGCGGCAAGTCCAGCCTCTTCAACGCGCTGGCCAGGCTCAAACTGTCGCCCGTCGGGGTGCGTCGGCCCACCACGGGGGTCGCGCACGCCTGCGTGTGGGGCCCGCTGGAGGCGGCCAACCAGCTGCTCGACTGGGTCGGGGTGCTGCCGCGGCAGCGCTACGTGCGGGAGAGCGCGCTGGACGGCGACGACGAGGCGGCGCTGCGCGGGCTGGTGCTGCTCGACCTGCCCGACTTCGACTCGGTGGAGCGTGGGCACCGGCTCGAGGTGGACCGCCTGCTCGGCCTCGTCGACCAGGTGATCTGGGTGGTGGACCCGCAGAAGTACGGCGACCGGATCCTGCACAACGCGTACCTGCGGCAGTTCCGGCAGCACGCGGACATCACCATCGTCGTGCTGAACCAGGCGGACCGGCTCTCCGCGACCGACACCGAGATCGTGCTGGCCGACCTCAAGCGGCTGCTCGAGGAGGACGGGCTCGAGGCGGCGCCGGTGCTGGCCACCTCGGCGAAGCAGCCCGGCATGCTGACCGAGCTGCGCGAGGCGCTGGAGAAGACGGTGGCCGAGCGGCAGGCGGCGCTGCGCCGGCTCTCCGGTGACCTGGACTCGGTGAGTGAGCAGCTGGCGCTGATGATCGGCCCGCCGGCCGCCGAGGACGAGGTGGACCGGGCCACGGTTCGGCAGTTGTCCGAGGCGCTGGCGGCGTCGGCCGGGGTGCCCGCGGTGGCGGAGGCGACCGGGAACGCGTACCGGCATCGGGCCGCCGCGTCGACCGGGTGGCCGTTGGTGCGCGGCCTGCGCAAGCTGCGGGCGGACCCGCTCAAGCGACTGCACATCGAACCGTCGCCGGTGGTCGAGGGCGAGGTCGTTCCCCGCACGTCGCTGCCGGCCGCCGACGCCGCGCAGAAGTCCGCGGTCGGGCTCAGCCTGCGGGCGGTCGCCGACCGGGCCGCGGCTCCGATCCCGGCGGTGTGGTCGCCGGCCCTGCACACCGCGGCCCGCTCGCGGGCGGCCGACCTGCCGGATGCGCTGGACCGCGCGGTCGGCTCGACCGACCTCGGGATGAGCCGCACGCCGATCTGGTGGCGGGTGGTCGGTGTGCTGCAGTGGGCACTGACCTTCGCCGCGGTCGGCGGCCTGTTGTGGCTGCTGGCCGGGTATGCGGTCCGCGTGCTGGGGCTGCCCGAGCTGCACTATCCGAAGATCGGCGAGGCGCCGCTGCCGACCCTCTTCCTGCTCGGCGGGCTGGCGCTGGGGCTGCTGCTGTGGTTGCTGCTGAAACCGATCGTCAACTACGCGGCGAGGCGGGCGCGGCGGCGGGCCGAGCAGCGGTTGCAGGTGGCGGTGACCGGGGTGGCGCGGGAGTACGTGGTGGCGCCGGTCCGGGAGGTGCTGAACGCGTACGCACAGGCGCGTGAAGCTCTGGCCGCGGTCCGTTCCGAATAGGCCCGCCTGCTCTTCCTACGGGTACGCTCGCGGCATGGCGGCACCCCAGACTCCATACGATGCGGTCCTCAACGCGGCCCGCGACGTGGCGAAGCTCGACAGCGCCCTGGAAGCGGAGATGCTGGGCGCCGCGTTGCTGGGCAGCATCTACGCCGTGGCCGAGAACGATCGTGCCACCGCGGTCCGTGACTTCGTCGCCGGGTTCCTGGGCGCCACGACCCGCCGGCGCACGGCGTCGGCCACCACGATCCGGTCGATCTTCGCCGCCCTGGTGCCGGACGCGCCCGGCGCCGGGGACGTGAAGGCGGGCGCGCAGGCCCCGGCGTGGACCGCGCAGGTCGGGCGGGTGCGGGCCACCGGGTGCTATGCCTACGGCGACGTGTACGGGGACCAGACGTCCTACCTGGTCACGTACGCGTATCTGGACCGTGCCGAGGGCGGCTCCGACCACGCGCTGGTGGCCCTGGTCGACCACAACATCGGCATCACCAAGGACCTGTACGTCGGCCAGCCCGCGGAACGCATCCTCGGTCAGGTCCGCGAGATGTGCGACGCCGACGAGCTGACCTGGTTCCGCGAGGAGGACCCGGGCCGGCTGCGCCACGAGGTGGACCGCCACCTCGAGATCACCGACGGGCTGACCGAGCTGCCCGCGGACGGTTCTCTGGCGACCGACCGCGCCCTGGCCGTGGCCCGGCT
>NZ_JBFAZH010000193.1:0-9115 GCF_040681735.1 Actinoplanes sp. NPDC051633
ATGGCGCCGGTGAGGCCGATCGCGATCACCATGGCCAGGGCGAACGGCAGCCTGGTGGACAGATAGAAGGTGGAGGCGAGGTAGGCGCCGACCGTCACGACGTTGCCGTGCGCGAAGTTGACCAGGCCCATGGTGCGGTAGACCAGGGAGAACCCCAGCGCCACGAGGGCGTAGACGGCGCCGAGGCTGACGCCGCCCACGATCGTCTGCAGAAAGACCTGCATGGTTCTCCTCGAGCGCGTCAGCCGGCGGCGGCGACGAGCTTGCCGTTCTGGATGGTGCCGATCGAGGTGGCGAAGATGCCGACGCCGGTCTTGTCGTAGGCGAAGTCGCCGAGCAGGCCCTGATACTTGGTCGCGCGGATGGCGTCGGCGAGTTCCTTGCCGGTGGCCACGTTGCTGGTCTTCAGCGCGGTGAGCAGGATCTGAGTGCCGTCGTACGCCTTGGCGCCGTGCAGCTCCGCCTCCTCGTTGAACTTCGCCTTGTAGGCGGCGGCGAACTTCTTGGCGGCGTCGTTGATGTCGTTGCTGAGGTACGGCGAGCTCACGATCGTGCCCTCGGCGTTCTTCGCGCCCGCCGTGTCCAGGAAGACCGGGGTGCCCTGCGGCGCCGCCCCGGCGAAGGTGGCCGTGATGCCGAGGTCGCGGGCCTGCTTGACGATCAGGCCCGACTCGACCTCCTCGGCGCCCAGGAAGATCACCTTGGGGTTCTTCTGTCGGATGCCGGTGAGCACGGCGCTGAAGTCCTTCTGGTCGGTGGTGACCACCTGGTCGGCCACCGGTGTCACGCTGCGGCTCTGCAGGGCCTTCAGGAAGGCGTCGTGCTCGCCCTTGCCGTACCCGCCGTTGTTGGTGATCATCGCGATGCTCTTGATGCCCTGCTGGTCCACGATGTGCTTGGCCAGGGTCTCGTCGTAGGTCGTGCTGGTCGGGCCGTTGAGGAAGAGGAACTCGCTGCCGACCGCCACCAGGCCCGGCGACTGCCCGGAGGTGATGTTGGGAATCTCCGCCTGTTTGAGGATCGGCGCCATCGCGATGGTCACCGCGCTCTCCGCGGTGCCGATCATCGCGATGTGTCCCTCACTGTCGATCTTCCGGGCCAGGTTGGTGCCGATCGTGGGGTCGCCCTGGTCGTCGAAGACGCCGAGCTCGATCTGCCGGCCGTTGATCCCGCCCTGGGCGTTCCACTCGTCGATGGCGAGCCGGGCGCCCTTGAGCTCCCACGCGCCCAGCGAGCTCAGCTGGCCGCTCTGCGCGTCGACCAGCGCGACCTTGATCGGGCCGGAGTCGTCGCCGGACGACTCGGAGTCGGAGCCCGGGGCGGTGCATCCGGCGGCGAGGACAACGGAGAGGACGGCAGAAGCGGTTATCGCGGTGGCGCGGGGACGAAGCATGTGCGGGTCACCTCAATCGGGAGCGGTCATTCGAAAATCGGGCGGCGTCATTCGAAAACGCCCTGGTAGATGTCCTTGATGTTCCAGTGGCCGGGGGTGGGAACCGGCTCGTTGACCATGGGCACGTCGATGACCGCGGGGCGCCGCCTTTCCACGGCCGTCTTCAGGGCGACGGTCAGGTCGCCCGGCTCCCCGACCGCGTAGCCGTCGGCGCCGCAGGCGCGGCCCAGTGCGGCGAAGTCGGGGCTGTACGGTTTGCCGTCCGGATCGACGAAGTCGCACCCGTAGCTGCGGCCGAACGCGCCGGCCTGCAGGTCCGAGATCGTGCCGTGGGCACGGTTGTTCATCACCAGGAAGATCACCGGCAGGCCCTGCTCGACGGCGAGCGGCACGGCCGGCAGCTGTGCGCTCATCCCGCCGTCGCCGATCAGGGCCACCACCACCCGCTCCGGCTGCGCGATCTGCACGCCGAGCGCGGCGGCCGGGCCGAAGCCCATGGTGGACGCGCCGCCCGGCGTGATGAACCGGCCGCCCTCGGGCAGCGGGTAGCACTGCGCCACGCCGTTCTTGTTCCAGCCGACGTCGGTGACCAGCACCGCGTCGTCGGGCAGGGCCGCGCGTACGTCGGCGAGGATGCGCTCGGGGCGCAGCGGAAATTGATCGCTGCGGCCGCGGTCGGCGCTGGCGGCGAAGAGCTCCGACCGGGCGGTCGCGATGCGCTGACGCAGCTCGGGGCGGTCGGCGCCGCCCGGTTCCAGGCGGCGTACCGCGGCGAGGATCTGCTGTGCGGCGCGGCCGGCGTCGGCGACCGCCCCGATCTCGACGGGATAGTTGCGGCCGATTTCGGCCGGGTCGATGTCGATCTGGATGAGCCGGCTCGGCGGGAAGCGCCACGTGTATTCCGGGTTCCACGAGCTGGCGTCGGTCTCGGCGAAGCGGGTGGCCAGGGCGAGCACCACGTCAGCCTCGCGGGCGTAGGCGTTGGTCTCGGCCAGCCCCCAGAAGCCGGTCATGCCCAGCACGAGCGGGTGCCGGTCGGGTAGGGCGCCCTTGGCCATCAGCGAGTGTGCGATCGGGATGTCCAGGTGTTCGGCGAGCTCGCGCAGCGCCGTGCGGCCCGCCGGCCCGCCGAGCCCGCCGCCGATGTAGAGCAGCGGCCGCTCGGCCGTGACGAGGGCTGCCGCGATCCGGTCGGCGGTGTCCGGGACCAGATCGGGCCGGGTTCGCCGCTGCGGCAGCGGATAGGCCGGCACCGTGTCCGGCAACGGCCGGGAGAACAGGTCCATCGGCACGTTCAGCAGCACCGCGCCCGGCCGGCCGGAGGTGGCCGTCCAGAACGCCCGCTCCGCGAAGCGCGGCAGGTCCTCGACGCGGTGCACGTGCCACGCCCGCTTGACGAACGGACGGTAGATCGCCGTCTGGTCGGCGTCGGCGTGCAGATTGACCTCTTGGTGCGGGTGCCGGCCGTACATGTACGACGGGATGTCGCCGGAGATCGCCACGAGTGGAATCGAGTCCAGGGCCGCGGTGGCCACGCCGGTCACCGCGTTCATCATCCCGGGGCCGACATGCAGCAGGACGACGCCGGCCTTGCCGGTGGCGCGGGCGTATCCATCGGCGGCGTGCGCGGCGGTCTGCTCATGGCGCGCGATGACGAATTTGATCGGGCTGCGGCCGATCGCGTCGAGCAGGGCGATGTTGGTGTGACCGCAGGTGCCGAAGACGTACTCGACGCCGTAGTCCACCAGCTGGGCCACCAGGGCGTCGGCGGCGGTAGTGGGCGCAGTCATCAGTTCTCTCCCCAGATCGACAGGCCCCGCAGCAGGAGCGTCTTGACCACCGTGTAGTCCTCGACCATGTGGCGCGGCGACTCCCGCCCGAAGCCGGAGTCCTTCACGCCGCCGAACGGGACGTGGTCGAGCCGGAAGTTCGACGAGCCGTTGACCACCAGGCCGCCCACCTCGAGCTCACGCCAGGCGGTGAGGATCCGCCCGATGTCGCGGGTGAACAGGCCCGCCTGCAGCCCGTACCGACTGGCGTTGCAGGTCTCGAGCACGGCATCGAAGTCGTCGAACGGCAGCACGCTCACCAACGCCCCGAACACCTCCTGGGTGACCACGGCAGCATCCGGCGGCGGATCGGCGACCACGGTCGGGGCGAGCGTGGCGCCGTCGCGGGTGCCGCCGACGGTGATCCGGGCGCCGCTGTCCGCGGCCTCGGTGGCCCAGGTCAGCACCCGTTCGGCCGCCCGGTCGTCCACCATCGCGCCGACGTCGGTCGACGGGTCGAGCGGATCGCCCACCCGCAGCTTGGCGACCTCGGCGCTGAGCAGGTCGACGAAGGCGGCGAAGTGCCGCCGGTCCACATAGACCCTCTGGACGGAGATGCAGCTCTGCCCGGAGTTGCTGTATCCGGTGCGGGCGCACACCTGGGCCGCGGCCGCCAGATCGGCGTCGTCGCAGACGATCGTCGCGGCGTTGCCACCGAGCTCCAGCACCAGCCGCTTGGCGCCGGCCGCCCGGGCCACCGCGGCCCCCGTCTCGGCGCTGCCGGTGAAGCTGATGACGGCCACCTCCGGCGCCTCGCACAGGGCGGCGCCGACCGCGCCGCCGCCGTGCAGCAGCTGCACCGCCTCGACCGGCGCACCGGCCTCGAGCAGCAGCGCCACGATCGCGGCGGAGACGGCGGGCGCCTGCGGCGGCGCCTTAACGATCGTGCTGTTGCCGGCCGCGTAGGAGGCGCCCAGCTTGTGCGCGAGCAGGTTCGCGGGTGCGTTGAAGGGCGTGATCGCCAGGGCGACGCCGGCCGGCGCGCGATAGGTCAACGCGGTGTTGCCGACACCGCGTGCCCAACCGGCGACCGGCAGAAGGTCGCCGCCGATCTGCCGGGCCTCGGCGGCGCAGACGGCGAACGTGTCGGCGACCCGGTCCAACTCGCCGCGGCCGTCCTTGACCGGCTTGCCGAGCTCCAGCGCGATGAGCCGGGCGAACGTGTCGCGGTGCTCGGCGGCGAGAGCCGCCGCGCGGTCGAGGACCTCGGCGCGGGTGGCCGGCGCCAGGCGCGCGACGGTGCGGGCACCGGACTTCGCATATTCGGCCGCCACGCGGGCGTCCTGCGGCTCGGCTACTCGCGCACGACTCACCGCCGTGCGGGTGAAGGGCCCGACACGCTCGGCCGACGGACCGTCGGCGATCCACTTGCCACCGAGCAGGGCCGGCGCGTGGATCACGGCATCCGGCGCGGTGCCGAGGATCGAATCGAGCATGGCAACCTCCTAGCGGTCCGTTGTGTGGACCACATTCGGCACTTCTGGACCACTCTGCGGACCCGGGTGTAACGTACGGTTGGCCGCTGGACGAAGGCAATAGGGCGAGGTCGAAAAGTTACGAGCAGGTGATGCCGGTGCCGGGACGGCAGAATCTTGGGTGTCCGAGACACCACCGGCCGCTCGTCGCGGCCGCGCCGCGCACGGTGACGTGCCGCGGCGCAGGAAAGGGAGTGAGTCACCGTGCCATCCGCGACCAGCCGCAAGGCCGCCGCCGGCGAAGAGGCGTCCGACGGCCAGGGCGTCCGCAGCATCCAGCGGGCCCTGGACATCTTGTCGCTGCTGACCGAGGAGCGGCCGCTGATCGCCGTCCGCGACATCGTCGCCGCGACCGGGCTGGCGAAGACGACGGTCATCCGGATCGTCCAGACCCTCGAGCAGAGCGGTCTGTTGTGGGCCACCAACGCGGGCTACATGGCCGGGCCCGGGCTCTGGCGGTGGGCATACCTGGCCCGGCGCGGCTGGGAGCTGCCCCCGGAGACGCAGCGGCTGATGCGGGAGCTGGCCGCGCGCCAACGCGAGACCGTCAACTTCTACGTGGCCCGCGACATCGTCCGCGTCTGCATCGCCCAGCAGGAGAGCCCGCAAGCGCTGCGGCACGTGGTGCGGGTCGGCGACGAGCTGCCGCTGTGGGCCGGCGCCTCGGCGAAGGTGTTGCTGCGCAACGCCTCCCCCGCCCTGCTGGAGCGGGTGGCGAAGTCGTCGCCCTTCGGCCAGGGCCACGTCGAACGCATGCGGACGTGGGTCGACGAGGCGGCCGAGCGGGGGTACGCGGTCAGCCACGGCGAGCGCGACGAGGGCCTGTCCGCCGTCGCCGTCCCGATCCTGGGCCGCTCCGGCACGGTGGTGGCGGCGCTGACCCTGAGCGGCCCGACGGTCCGCTTCACCGACGACCGCGTCGCCGCCTTCGCCGAGGCACTGCTCGCCGCGGCGGCCCAGATGAACGAGCGGGGCTTCGAACACCCGCTCGGTGCGTCGTTCTAAGGAGTTTCGCGCATGCACGACCGGCCGCTCGACGGTGTCCGCGTCCTCGACCTCACCAATGTCCTCGCCGGGCCTTACTGCACGTACCATCTGATGCTGCTCGGCGCCGAGGTGATCAAGGTCGAGATCCCGGGCCGCGGCGATCTCGCCCGCCGGCTCGGTCCGGACCCGGAGCTCAACCGGTTCCTGCTGGGCACGTCGTTCCTGGCGCAGAACGCCGGTAAGAAGTCGGTCGAGCTCGACCTGAAGGCCGATGGTGACCGGTCCACGTTCGAGGAGCTGGTCACGCACGCCGACGTGCTGGTCGAGAACTTCCGGGCCGGCGTGCTGGCGCGCATGGGCTTTCCGTGGGAGCGGCTGTGCCTGCTCAACCCGGCGTTGATCTACTGCGCGATCAGCGGTTTCGGCCAGACCGGGCCGATGAGCCAGGCCCCGGCGTACGACCAGATCATCCAGGGTCTTTCCGGCATGATGAGCGTGACCGGCACACCGGACACCGTCCCGCTGCGGGTGGGTTTCCCGGTCGCCGACACCGTCGGCGGGCTCAGCGCGGCGCTGGCCATCACGGCGGCCCTGGCCGGGCGCCGGCGCGACGGCAAGGGCCGGTTCCTCGACGTGTCCATGCTGGAGGCCTCGTTGTCGGCGATGGGCTGGGCAGTCTCCAACTACCTGGTCAGCGGCGTGGAGCCACAACCGATGGGTGACCAGAACGCGACGGCGGCGCCGTCCGGCACCTTCGACACCGCGGACGGGCCGCTGAACATCGCGGCGAACCGCCAGGAGCAGTACGAGACCCTGTGCCGGCTCGTCGACCGGCCCGACCTGATCACCCACCCGCGCTTCGCCGACCGGGAGACCCGTAAGCAGCATCGCGAGGAACTCAACGCGGAATTGAACGACGCGCTGCGACGGCGGACGGCGGCGGAGTGGGAACGGATCCTCTCGGCCGCGGGCGTGCCGGCTGCACGGATCCTGACGGTGGCGCAGGCCGTCTCGGTCGATCAGCTGGCGGGTCGCGGCTTCGTCGCCGAGGTACCGTTCCCCGCCGGTACGCCGCAGGCGGCCGTCGACAATGCCGGCGGCACGCTGCGAGTCAGCGGGAGCGGCGTCCTTTTCGACGGCGAGCCGCTGACACCGCCGGAACCTCCGCCGGCGCTCGGCGAGCACAACGCGGAACTGCCCGAGCTGCTGCGACGCTGGCGCAGCGAGCCACGGCCCGCGCTGGCCGACGACACCTCCCGGTGAGCTAGGCACGGCCGCCGCCGCTCAGGCCCACCACGTAGCGATCAGCGGTCACGGCGCCTCCAGTTCTTTGTACGAACCAGTACGTTAGTTATCGATCTCGACTGATCACATGTCAAGGGGCAGTCTCAACGCTCTGGAGGACGGCGATCCACTAGTCGGTTCCTATGGACCGCACAGCGGACCAGCGTTAAGGTCTCGCCATGACGGATTCCCGGGTCGCAGACTGGTGGGGCACCGCTGTGTCACGCATCGAACCCAACCGCGTGGAGTTGCGCGGTACCCCGATCCAGGACCTCATCGGCTCGGTGGGGTTCGGCGCGATGATCTGGCTGATGCTGCGCGGCGAACGGCCCACCGACCAGCAGACCGCCCTGTTGGAGGCGGCCCTGGTGGCCGGCGTGGACCACGGCCCGCATGCGCCGTCCATCGCGGTCGCGCGGATGGCCGCCACTTGCGGGGTCGGGCTCAACAACGCCATGGCCAGCGCCATCAACACGCTCGGCGATTCGCACGGTGGGGCCGGCCAGGAGTGCGTCGCGCTGCTGGACGAGATCCGCCGCCGCGAGGACGCCGGCGAGCCGCTACCGGCCGCGACCGACGGGGTCATCGCCGAGTGGCGTGGCCGCGGGGTCCGATACCTGCCGGGTTTCGGACACCGCTTCCACAGCCGCGATCCACGACGCGATCCCCTGCTCGGCCTGGTCGACAAGGCCGTCGCCGAAGGCGTCGTGCCGGGTCACCACCTGCGCGCCGCGCTGGCCGTCGAGACGGCGCTCAACCGCGGCCGCAGCAGCCCGGTGCCGATGAACATCGACGGCGCCACCGCGGTGATCTACGCCGAGTTGGGCTTCCCGGCGCCCTTGGCGCGCGGCCTGTTCGTGCTCAGCCGCAGCGTCGGCATCCTCGCGCACGCCTGGGAGGAGATCGGGCAGGGCAGGCGCAACAAGGGACCGATTCCGCCCGCCATCCTCCCGACCTACCTGGGCTGACCATGCCGACCGGCTGGGCTGACCGAAGCTACCGGATGTCCATCGGCACCGCCTGCCTCTCCGGCTCGCTCGAGGACAAGCTGGCGGCCGCGGCGGCGGCGCGCTTCCACGGCATCGAGCTGTCCCGCAGTGACCTCGCCGCGTCGTCCTGGTCGCCGCGCCGGATCCGCGAGGAGTGCGCCCGCCGCGGGCTGACGATCGACGCCTACCAGCCGTTCTCCGATGTGGAGGCGGTGCCGCCGACGGTCTTCGAGGCGAACCTGCGCCGCGCCGAACGGACCTTCGACCTGCTCGAGCAGCTCGGGGCGCGGACCCTGCTGGTCAGTTCGTCGATGTCCGCCGACGCCGTGGACGACGACGACCTCGCCACCGAGCAGTTGCACACGCTGGCCGGCCACGCCGAGCGGCGCGGCCTCCGGATCGCCTACGAGGCCCAGGCATGGGGCCGGTTCGTGCGGTCCTACCCGCACGCGTGGCGGATCGTCCGTCACGCCGGACATCCTGCGCTCGGCCTGTGCCTGGACAGCTTCCAGGTGCTGTCCCGCGGCGACGACCCGGCCGGCATCCGGGTGATCCCCGGCGAGAAGGTGTTCCACCTCCAGCTGGCCGACGCGGCGCGCCTGACCGGGAACGTGGCCGAAGGCAGCCGACACCACCGGCTGTTCCCAGGGCTGGGGTCCTTCGACCTGGCCACGTTCCTCCGGCACACGCTGAGCACCGGGTACAGCGGGCCACTGTGCCTGGAGGTCCTCAACGACGTCTACCGGCAGGCCGACCCCCGGCACGCCGCGATCGACGGGATGCGGTCGCTGCTCGCCCTGCAGGAGTCGGCCGGCGCCACGGCCCTGCCCCCGGCACCGGAGCTCAGCGGCATCGTCTTCACCGAGCTCGCGGTGGACGAGCACTCCGGTCCCGTGGTGGCGCGGGCGCTCACCTCGCTGGGCTTCGCCCACGCCGGCCAGCACCGGTCCAAGCCGGTGCAACTGTGGCAGCAGGCCGAAGCGCGAATCCTGCTGAACTTCGCGGCGCAGCGTACGGTCACGCCCGGCACGGCGTCGGTCTGCGCGCTGGCGGTGGAAAGCGCCGACCCGGTCGCCGCCACCCACCGCGCCGAGCAGCTGCTCGCGCCGGTGCTGCCCCGCCTGCGCCGGCCGGAGGAAGCCGAGCTCACCTCCATCG
>NZ_JBFAZH010000194.1:0-9105 GCF_040681735.1 Actinoplanes sp. NPDC051633
TACCACTTTGTTGTGCGGGCCGAGGGGTGTGCGGCCCGCCGCCGCGGAGCGGCGCGTCCACCCCCGACAGCCGGCGGCGGGGCACTGACGGTGACCCCACGCCTGACCGGCGGAGGGCCGGCGCGGAGCGTTGTGCCGAGCGGGACAGCCCGGCGGCGGGGCAGAGGGGTGGACCCACGACTGGCGCGCGGGTGGGATGTGGTGCTTTCGAGTGGTCGTACCCCTCAAGGGGTTGATCTTTGGTGAAGATGTTGTGGATAAAGCTGTGGGCAACCACTAGAAGTTGTGGAAACAGGGTGCCAACCGACGTGGCGTCCGTCGATTTGTCATACCCGGGGTGCACCATGATCTCGTGCTTGACGAGTTGACTCCCCCCGGCGATCCCGTCGGCCGCGTGCTGGGCACGGCCGACGCCACTCCACTCCAGTTCTGGGTGGCGGTGACGCCGGGGAGCTATCTGCAGCTCGACGACGTGGTGGTGACCCGGCGGGAGCTGCCCGGGCAGGCGCCGGTGACGATCGCCGGCGTGGTCACCCAGGTGCGGGCGCGGCATGAGGGCGCGCAGTTCGACTCCGATGTTTTCGCGATCGCCGACGGCACCCTTCCGGCCCTGGTGCAGGAGGCGGCCGAGATCACCACGACCCGGGTGGATCCCGAGTTCTACGTGCCGCCGTCGCCCGGCGCGGTGGTGTTCCGGGCGGCCGCCGAGGCGCGTGACGCGGCGCTGCACTTCGACCGGATGGAGCGGCGGATCCCGATGGGCACCGGGCGCGACGGCGTGCCGGTGTTCCTCAACGCCGACTTCCTCGACGGCACCCGCGGCGCGCACGTCTCGATCTCCGGCATCTCGGGCGTGGCCACCAAGACCAGCTTCGCGACGTTCCTGCTCTATTCGGTGTTCCGCTCGGGCCAGCTGGGCGCCGACGGCACCAACGCGAAGGCGCTGATCTTCAACGTGAAGGGTGAGGATCTGCTGTTCCTCGATCACCCGAACACGCGGCTGGACGAGCCGACCACGGCGGCGTACAAGTTGCTCGAGCTGCCCGCGACCCCGTTCGCCGACGTCCGGGTCTATGCGCCGCCGCGCCAGGGCGACGCCTCCGGCACCCCCGATGTGACCAGCCGGATGACCGGGGTGGACGCGTTCTACTGGACCCTCGAGGAGTTCTGCTCCCAGCGCTTGTTGCCGTACGTGTTCGCGGACGCCGACGACGAGCGCCAGCAATACACCATGGTCGTCCACTCGGTCACCGCCCACCTGCACCGGCACGCGCTCCCGGCCGAGGGCGGCATCAGCATCGACGGGCGTCGCATCGGGTCGTACGGTGACCTGGTCGATCACATCGTCGAGCAGCTGACCGACGACGAGACCCGGTCCACCTGGGCCGGCAGCGCGATCAACATGGGCACGGTCAACGCGTTCGCCCGCCGCATGATCGGCAGCAAGCGAGACCTGTCCAGGCTGATCCGCGGCGACCTCGCGGCCCGCCGCCCGCACCAGATCAAGACCGCCGAGAGCGCCCAGGTCACCGTCGTCGACCTGCACAACCTGCCCGACCGTGCGCAGCGGTTCGTGGTCGGCGTGACGCTGAAGACCGAGTTCGACGACAAGGAGAAGGCGGGTACGGGCAAGCCGCTGCTTTTCGTGGTGCTCGACGAGCTGAACAAGTACGCCCCGCGCGAGGGCACCTCGCCGATCAAGGAGGTGCTGCTCGACATCGCCGAGCGCGGCCGCTCACTGGGCGTGATCCTGATCGGCGCCCAGCAGACCGCGAGCGAGGTGGAGCGCCGGATCGTGACCAACTCGGCGATCCGGGTGGTCGGCCGGCTCGACCCGGCCGAGGCGTCGCGGCCGGAGTACGGTTTCCTGCCGCCCGCCATGCGCCAGCGCGCGCTGCTGGCCCGGCCCGGCACGATGTTCGTGAACCAGCCGGACATCCCGGTGCCGCTGTGCGTCGAGTTCCCGTTCCCGGCCTGGGCCACCCGCTTCTCCGAGGCCGGTCCCCCGCCGTCGAGCTCGATGCGCTCGATCGTGCAGGGCGCCGACCCCTTCGCGGTGGTCGGTGGCCGTGCCGGTGGCGCCGACGACGACATCCCCTTCTAAGGTGGCCTGACGATGCGCATCCTTCACACATCTGACTGGCACGTCGGCAAGGTCCTCAAGGGCCAGGACCGCGAGGAGGAGTACAAGAAGGTTCTCGCCGAGGTAATAGCGATCGCCGAGCGTGAGCAGCCCGACCTGGTGGTGATCGCCGGTGACCTGTACGACTCGGCGGCGCCCACGCCGGCCTCGACCCGCCTGGTCACGCGCGCGTTGTCCGCGCTGCGCCGCACCGGCGCCGAGGTCGTGGCGATCGGCGGCAACCACGACAACGGCCCGGCCCTCGACGCGCTGCGGCCGTGGGCGGAGGCCGCCGGGATCACGCTGCGCGGCTCGGTGCGGGACAACCCGGACGAGCTGCTCATCACGGGTGCGACGAAGGACGGCGAGCGCTGGCAGCTGGTCGCGCTGCCGTTCCTCTCCCAGCGGTACGCCATTCGTGCCGCCGAGATGTACGAGCTGTCCGCGGCCGAGACCCAGCAGACCTACGCCGATCATCTCGCCCGCCTGATCGCGCGCCTGTCGGAGAAGTTCGTCCCCGACACGGTCAACCTGCTGACCGCGCATCTCACCGTGGTCGGCGCCAGCACCGGCGGCGGCGAGCGGGAGGCGCACACCGTCATGGGCTATGCCGTGCCGGCCACCGTCTTCCCGGCCAACGCGCACTACGTCGCCCTCGGCCACCTGCACCGGGTCCAGCAGGTGATCGGCCCGTGCCCGGTGCGGTATTCGGGCAGTCCACTGGCGATCGACTTCGGCGAGGAGGAGAACGTCTGCGGCGTCGCGATCGTGGACGTGAGCGCCGACAAGGCGGCGCGCGTCCGCGACGTACCGGTGACCTCGGCAAAGACGTTGCGCACCGTTCGCGGCAGCCTCGAACAGCTGGCGAAGGTGAACCTGCCGGACGCCTGGCTCCGTGTCTTCGTGCGGGAGACGCCGAGGGTCGGTCTGCGAGAGGACGTGCAGGAGTTGCTGCCGAACGCGCTGGAGGTCCGCATCGACCCCGACATGGTGCCCGACCGCAAGGGCGCCCAGGCCCAGCGCCAGGGCCGCACCCCGCGCCAGCTCTTCGGCGACTATCTGGACAGCCGCGGCACCGGCGAGGACGGCGTCCGCGAGCTCTTCGACCAGCTGTACGACGAGGTGAGCAGCAAGTCATGAGGCCACTGCGACTCGACATGGCCGGCTTCACCGTGTTCCGCGACGAGACCACGGTGGACTTCACCGACGCCGACTACTTCGCCCTGGTCGGTCCGACCGGCTCCGGCAAGTCCACGGTGCTCGACGGCATCTGCTTCGCCCTCTACGGCACGGTCCCGCGCTGGGGCAGCGCCCGGGGCATCGTGAACGCGCTGTCGCCCTCGGCCACCGAGGCCCGGGTCCGGCTGGTCTTCGAATCGGCCGGCGAGCGCTATGTCGCCACCCGTGTGGTCCGCCGCGACGGCCGGGGCAACGTCAAGACAGCCGGGGCCGGCCTGCAGCACATGCCGCCGGGCTTCGACGTGACCCGCCTCGACACCGGGATGAGCCTGGACGACCTCGGCGAGGTGCTGGCCGGCACCCCGGCCGAGATGGACCGGGCGGTCACCGAGGCGGTCGGCCTGCCGTACGAGCAGTTCACCAGCTGCGTGGTGCTGCCGCAGGGCCAGTTCGCCGACTTCCTGCACGCCAAGCCGGCCACCCGCCAGCAGATCCTGGTCAATCTGCTGGGCCTGCACGTCTACGAGGAGGTGCAGGCGCTGGCGCAGGCCCGCGGCACCACCGCGGAGACCAAGCTGAGCGCGATCGACCAGATGCTCGAGGGCCTGGCCGACGCCGACGACGAGGCGGTCGACGCCGCCGCCGCGCACCTGGGCCGCATGCGGGAGCTGACCAGCGCGGTCGAGCAGGCGACGCCGGGCCTGCGGGAGATCCGGGCCCGCGAGGCCGAGGCGGCGCAGGCGCGCGACGCGCTGCGCACCGAGATGGCGGCCCTGACCGGGGTACGCATGCCGGCCGGCAGCGCCGAGATCGTGGCCGCCGTGGCGACCGCCCGCGAGGTGGCGGCCGCCGCGGCCGACGAGATCCGGGGCGCCGAGGAGCGCGAGGAGAAGATCCGGGGCGAGCTGATCGCGGCCGGTGACCCCGGCTCGCTGAAACTGCTGCTCGACCGGCATCAGGAGCTGGAACGGCTGACCGGCCAGGCGGAGTGGTTCGCCGGCGAGGTGTCGGTCGCCGAGGTGGAGTTCCGCGACGCGGCCTCGGCCGCCGAGCTGGCGCACTCCGCCCAGGTCGGTGCGGCGCAGCTGCTGGAGCAGGCGCGCGCCGACTACACCGAGGCGCAGAAGCTCGACCGCGCCGTGGCACTGCGGACCCATCTGCGCGACGGCGACGCCTGCCCGGTGTGCGAGCAGACCGTGGCGCACGTGCCGGCCGTCCCGGCGGGTTCCGCGGTGGCGACGGCGGAGGCCACGGGCAAGGCGGCGCGGGCCGCGGCCGAGGTCGCCGAGGCGGCGTTCAAGCAGCGCGACGCGGTGGCCCGCAAGCTGGAGAGCAACCTGGAGCGCAAGCGCGCCCAGCACGAGCACCACCTCGCGCGGCTGGCGGAGGTGCGGGCCGTGGTGGCCGACTCACCCGGTGTCGAGGCGGTTCAGCAGCGGCTGGCCGAGCTCAACCGGCTGCAGAAACTCCTCGAGGACGCGGGTGGCCGGGTGCGTACCGGCCGCGAGGCCCACCGGCGGGCGCAGCGCGCGGTGGCGGTGGCCGAGGAGCAGCAGCGGTCGGCCTGGCGGGCGTTCGACACGACGCGGGACGCGGTTGCACGGTTCGGGCCGCCGCCGGCCGACCGGGACGACCTGGCGCTCTCGTGGCGCTCGCTGGTCGACTGGGCCTCGGCCGAGCGGACGGTGCGGGAGTCCTCGCTGGCCGACGCCGAGGCGGCCGTCGCCGCCGCGCACGAGGCCACGGCCAGTTCACTCAGGACGATCCGGGCGTTGTTCGCGGACGCCGGGGTGGCGGCGCCGGCGGGCACGGGCGACGCCGATCTCATCCGGGCCGCCGCGGTCGCCGCCGAGCGCGCCGAGTCGGCCTGGCAACGGCTGGTCGACCGGCGCGAGCAGGCGCGCGAGTTCACCGAGCAGCGGGCCGGCCTGCTGCGCGACGCCCGGGTGGCGAAATCGCTGGCCGGTCACCTGCGGGCCAACAACTTCGAGCGCTGGCTGCTCGAGGAGGCGCTGGATCTGCTGGTGGACGGCGCCTCCGGGATCCTGCGTGAGCTGACCGCGGGGCAGTACGACCTGATCCACGAGAAGGGCGAGTTTTTCGTCGTCGACCACTTCGACGCCGACCTGCAGCGCGGGGTGCGGACGCTGTCCGGCGGTGAGACGTTCCAGGCATCGCTGGCCCTCGCTCTGGCCCTCTCGGAGCAGCTCGCGGGCATGTCGGCGACCGCCGCCAGCCTCGAGTCGATCGTGCTCGACGAGGGCTTCGGCACACTGGACGCGTCCACGCTCGACGTGGTGGCGGCGACGCTGGAGAGCCTGGCCGCCCGCGGTGACCGCATGGTCGGCGTGGTCACCCACGTGCAGGCGCTGGCCGACCGGATCCCGGTGCGGTTCGAGGTGCACAAGAACGCGAAATCGGCGTACGTGACGAGGACCGGCCTGTGACCAAGATGTACGTGGACGCGTGGGATCCGGCCTACGGCGCGTCCTTCTCCGGCGACGGCGCGGGTGGCGACGGGCCGACGTCGACCAGCACGGCGCAGGTGGAGACCGATCACGAGGTGCCGGCCGGCGAGTGGGCGCCGATCGACCCGAGCGGCGCGAGCTGCCCCGACGTGGTGCTGCTGGTCGACGGGGTGCGCCGCAACGACGCCGGGCTGTGGACCGAGGAGGAGGACGGCGCTTCGTACGCCGGGCTGGCCGCCTCGTACGCCGCCGGGGTGGTGCGCTGCGACCTGCGCAACGGCCGCGCCGAGCTGGCCGGGGCGCGGGTCGCCCGCGGCCTGTTCACCGCCAGCCCGTCCGCGTCGGACGTGGTGGCGGGTTCGGTGCGCTACGAGGTGCGCCGGGTGAGCGGCACCGGTGAGATGGCCGCGCTGGCCGGCGCGGTCCAGGCCCCGCTGACCGCGCTGGAGATCGACGTCTCCGCGGCCGTCCGCGACGACCACACCGACCTGCTGGTGGTGGACGGCCCGCTGCGCAACCGCCGGCACCTGACCCGCACGATCGGGTACGTCAAGACGCAGCAGAAGCAGTACCTCCCGGCCACCCTGCAGCCGGTCGTGACCGGCCTGCGGGCGGGGCAGCGCACCCCGGTCTTCAAGCTGGGCACGATCTTCGGCGGCTGGTCGTGGTATCTGCGGCTGCCCGGCACGAGCGGCGCGCCGTGGGCCGGCATCGTCCGCATCGAGTGCTCCCCCGACCTGACCGTCGACCAGGCGGTGGAGTTGGCCGAGTGCTCGGCGGCGACGCTGCCCCGGTTCGCGTCGTCGGCGTACAAGGATCCGCGGGCCCCGCAGAACCTGGTGCCGATCGCGGGCCTGGAGCGCCGCCTGCGCGCCATGCTCGGCGACGCCCGCGTCCTCCACCGAGCGCTGAACCTGGCCACGGCCCGCGGCAGGGCATAGAGCAGAGCGGCAGGGTGGACTACCACTAATCGTCTTCGTCGTCGGGGTTCCTGCGCGGTAGTGGCCGGAGGCGCACCTTTGTGATGGCGCGCCCGGTCACCTCGACCACCTCGGCGGTGAACTCCGGCAGCGTGACGACCTCGCCCGGCGCGGTCGGGATGTGACCCAGCACGGCCAGCACCATGCCCGCCACCGTCGTGTAGTCGCCCTCGTCGGGCCCGTCACCGTCGAAGCCGATGTCCGGCAGATCGTGGATCGGGAACGATCCGGGCGTCAGCAGCGCCCCGTCCGGCTCCCGGACCACCGCCTGCACGTCGCGGTCGGTCTCGTCGTAGATCTCGCCGACGATCTCCTCGACCAGGTCCTCCATCGTGATGATCCCGTCGATCGCCCCGCGTTCGTCGACCACCATCGCCAGCTGCTGCCGTTCCAGCCGCAGCTGGCGCAGCGCGTCCGACACCCGCAGCGTCTCGGGCAGGAAGAGTCCGGGCCGCGCCACCGCGTCCACCTTGTCGGTCGCGCCGATCAGGTCACGCAGGTGCACCACGCCGATCACGTCGTCCAGCCCGGCCGGGCCGACCACCGGCGCCCGCGAGTGCCCGCCGTCGATCAGCAGGAACAGCGCTTCGGGCGACGGCGTGCCGGTGGGCAGGGACAGCACATCGCGGCGGGGCACCAGGATCTCCCGCAGGATCCGGTCGGCGATCTCGAACGCGCCGCTGATGATGGTGCGCTGCTCGGCCGTGATGTCCTGCTGCGCCGCGACCATGTCGCGGATCTCCTCGGTGCTGACCTCCTCCCGCTGCGCCCTAGGGTCTCCGCCGGCCAGCCGCACGATCACGTCTGTCGCCGCGCCGAGCAGCCACACCGCCGGGCGGGAGATCATCGACAGGATGTCCAGCGGGCGGGCCACCAGCAGCGCCCAGCCCTCGGTGCGCTGCATCGCGATCCGCTTGGGCGCCAGCTCGCCGAGCACCAGCGTGACGAACGTCAGCGCGATGGTGACCAGCACGATCGCGGTCGGCTCGGCCGCCGCGCCGAGGAAGGCCAGCGGCTCGACCAGCGGCTTGGACAGCGACACCGCCGCGGCCGCCGACGCCAGGAAGCCGGCCAGCGTGATGCCGATCTGAATGGTGGCCAGGAACCGGTTCGGGTCGCGGGTCAGCCGGCCCAGCACCCGCCCGCGCCGGGACTGCCGCTCGAGCCGCTGCACCTGGCTCTCCCGCAGCTGGACCAGGGCCATCTCGCTGCCCGAGAACGCGGCGTTCACCAGCACCAGCACGAGCACCAGGACGATCTCGCCGCCCGATCCACCCATCAGCACACGTCTCCAGAGAAAGAAGCCACGAGGGCACCACGCTAGCGGCACGGGCGCAGAGGTGCTCTGTCAGACACGTTTTCCAGGTACGCGAGCCCGCCGCGGCTCAGAACCGCGCGAAGGACCGGACCGGCATGCGGGGCCCGTAGCGTGGCGCGGCGATCCCGCCGGCGGCGAGCAGGTCGCAGACCCGGCCCCGGTGGCCGCGGAACGGCTCGAGCAGCTCCAGCATCCGCTCGTCGGTCCCGCGCGGCTCCCCGGCCAGCGCCCAGGTCACTGTGTTGGGGATGTGATAGTCGCCGACGCTCACCGCATCCGCGTCGCCGTAGGTCGTGCGGGTCACCTCGGCGGCCGTCCACACCCCGATGCCGGGGATCGCCATCAGCCGGCGGGTGGCCTCGGCCGCGTCGGTGCACGCCTCGAGCCGGTCCGCGACGAGCGCGGCGCGCAGCAGGGCGGAGGTGCGACGCTGCTCCACGCCGAACGGGTGGAACGCCCAGTAGGGAGTCTCCGCGACCCGGTCGGCGGCCGGCGGCAGCAGCAGCTCGACCGGTCCGGGCGCGGGCTCTCCGAAGTGCCGGACGGCGAGGTGGTAGGACTTGCGCGCCTCCTTGCCGGTGACCTTCTGCTCGAAGACCGCGCGCAGCAGCCGGTGGAACATCAGGCCGGTGGCCGGCATCCGTACCCCGGCGAAGGTGTTGGCCAGGCGCGCGATCAGCGGGTGGCGCGCCGCCATGGCCGGGAAGTCACCCAGGTCGTCGCGCAGCCCGGCGATCGCGTCGGCGCGATCGACGATCCAGGCCGCACCCGGCCCATGGCCGGTCGCGACCAAATCCGTGCCGGCGCGGGCGAGGTGCAGGGTCGCCGCTCCTTCGGGGGTACGCGCGGCGAGCCAGAAGTCGCTGCCCTCGAACCGCACGCACGGGTCGCGCCCCGCCGCGATCAGCGAGCTCACCGACCCGGCCAGCGAATAGCGGTCCGGCACCGGCAGCCGGCGGGTCACCTGAGCGCTCACCCGCCACACAATGCCACCTCATCGGGGGAAAGCCCAAGACGTGCCGATGGCCCTGACCGCGC
>NZ_JBFAZH010000195.1:0-9090 GCF_040681735.1 Actinoplanes sp. NPDC051633
GCGATCCAGCCGCCCGGCGCCAGCTGCCGCGCCCACCGCCGGAGCAGGTCCTGATGGCCGGGCACCCACTGCAGCGTGGCGTTGGTGACCAGCACGTCGACGTCCGGCTCCGGGGCGAAGAACCGCACGTCGCCCGCCACGAAACGGACCGGAAGCCCGGCCTGCCGCGCCCGGGCGATCATCTCGGGTGACGAGTCGATGCCGGTGATCGACGCGGACGGCCAGCGTTCGGCGAGGGTGGCGGTCAGGGTGCCCGGCCCGCATCCCAGATCGACGACGGCCCGCGGCTTCTCGGCGCCGATCTGCGCGACCAGGTCGAAGAACGGACGGGACCGCTCATCGCCGTACCTGGAATAAACACCTGGATCCCACACGTCGCACCCCCAGCAAACCGTACGTCCGTCTTGCGAGAAGATTAGCAGCGCGACGGATAGGGTCAAGGCGTGGAGAAACGCAGCTTTCAGAGAATGGGGCGGGACGCCTCGGTGATCGGGCTCGGCGCCTGGCAGCTGGGCGCCGACTGGGGCGACGTGACCGAGGAGGACGCACACGCCACGCTGGCCGCCGCGGTCGACGAGGGCGTCACCTTCATCGACACCGCCGACGTCTACGGCGACGGGCGCAGCGAGCAGATCATCGGCACGTTCCTGGAGGATCAGGGCCGCAAGGGTCGCACCGACATCACGGTCGCCACCAAGATGGGCCGGCGGATGGCGCAGGAGCCGGCCAACTACTCACTCGACAACTTCCGCGCGTGGACCGACCGGTCCCGCACCAACCTCGGCGTCGACACCCTCGATCTGGTGCAGCTGCACTGCCCGCCGACCCCGGTGTTCGACATGGACGCCACCTACGACGCCCTGGACACGCTGGTGCAGGAGAAGCGGATCGCGGCGTACGGGGTGAGCGTCGAGAAGGCGGACGAGGCTCTCGCGGCGATCGCCCGGCCCGGCACAGCGAGCGTGCAGATCATCCTGAACGCGTTGCGCCTCAAGCCGCTCGAGCAGGTGCTGCCCGCGGCCCGCGAGGCGGGCGTCGGCGTCATCGCGCGTGTCCCGCTGGCGAGCGGTCTGCTGTCCGGACGGTACGACGAGCAGACGAAATTCGCCGACGACGACCACCGCAACTACAACCGGCACGGCGAGGCCTTCGACGTCGGCGAGACGTTCTCCGGTGTGGACTATCAGACCGGTCTCGACGCGGTGCGCCGGCTGCGTCCCCTGGTCCGCGAGGGCGAGACGATGGCGCAGTTCGCCTTGCGCTGGGTGGTCGACCAGCCCGGCGTCACCGTCGTCATCCCGGGCGCCCGCAACCCGGAGCAGGCCCGCGCGAACGCCGCCGTCGGCAGCCGGCCGCCGCTGAACCCCGAGGTGCTCAACGCGGTGCGCCGGACCTACGACGAGCTCGTCCGGCCGCAGGTGCACGACCGGTGGTGACCGAGCCGAAACTCACCGGATGGACGCCCATGGTGGTCGGTGTCCTGTTCATCGTCCTCGGTGGCTTGTGGACACTGCAGGGCCTGGACATCGTCGGCGGCAGCGTGATGAGCGGCGTCAGCCTCTGGGCCGTCATCGGGCCGGTGCTCGCTTTGGCCGGCGTCGCGCTCATCGTGATCGGCGTGCGCCGGCGCAACAAGGGCCGGGAGGGCGCCTAGCAGAGCGTAGAAAGCCCCGCATCCGGCGGGATGCGGGGCTTCCTCTCAAGGCCGACCCCCGGGTGCGGGGTCGACGGCCGGCGTCACCGCCGGCGGGTTGTCTCAGAGCGGGCGAACCTGCTCCGCCTGCGGGCCCTTCTGGCCCTGGGCGATCTCGAACTCGACCCGCTGGTTCTCTTCCAGACTGCGGTAGCCGCTGGTCTGGATGGCCGAGAAGTGGACGAACACGTCAGCACCCCCGCCGTCGACGGTGATAAAGCCGAAGCCCTTGTCTGCGTTGAACCACTTCACGGTTCCCTGCGCCATGCTGAACTCTCCTTCTGAAAATGCCGGCTCCGTGCTGCTAGGAGCCGATGACCGTTTTCGAGCAGCGGCGCCGTTGAGGCGGCCTTTCCAGAGGACGTCCCATCCACGCGACCGCCGGCACGCCTGGCAGGCATCCCGATGGCGTGTGGAACAGCACACCACGTACGCAAAAACTGGGCACACTGTACCCGAAAATCGGGCGACGGAGCCCCCCGTCCCGACTTTCAGATAAACGACGACGGATACGGAAAAGGTCCCCCACATCACCGAAGTGTGCGATGGGACCTAGACCGGAGTCGATGCTGTGACGACGTGGTTAATCGGGCCAGTCGCCGGTCAACTTCTTCACGCCGGTGGCACCGCCGCGATCGACCATCGCCTTCACCACGGCGAAAATGGCACCCTGCAATGCGGCCGCGGCGATGATCTCGCCCCAGCCGCGATCCTCGTCGGTGGCGTTGGGCGCATCGTCGTCGCCGGATGCCACCTTCCAGATCTCCTTGAACACGAAGCCGGCGATCGCGCCCGCACCGATGCCGAGCAACAGCCCGACCGGCTTGTACGCGATCTTCTGCACCTTCGAGCTCACCGGCGCCTCCCCCGCAGGATCAGGATGATGCCGACCAGGGCGCATACGCCGGCGAACACCGCGGCGACAGGCACCTGGTTCTCGCGGACCCGGGTCTTGACCTCCCGGACGCGGTCGTCCTCGGTCGCACTCTCCACCGCGCCGCCCACCGCGCCACGCGCCTGGCCCGCGGCCGCGCGCACCTTCTCGGTCGCCGCGACAGCGGCACCCTTCGCGTTGTTCACGGCCTCGCTGGCCTGCGCCTTCACCTTCTGCTTGGTCTGCTCGACCTGGTCCTTGGCCCGGGCCTTGACGTCGGCCTTGGCGGCCAGCGCCTGCACCGTCTCACCGAGGTCGGCCCGCGTCTGCGCGATCTCCGCGCGCAACGCCGCCGGGTCCGGCTTGGCGGCGCTCGACGACCCGTTCTTGTCGCTCATGCCCGGCTCCTGTCCTTCACCGCGTGCTTCACCTCGTCGACATCGGCCTTGACACTCTCGATCGCTGCCGACGGCTCGGGCGGCACGGCCTGGGTGACCTGCTTCTTGCCGAGCAGCGCCAGGACCCCGGCCACGGCGAAGAGAACCACCGTGACGATGAGCGCGGCGAGCCACAAGTCCAAGAACAGATTGAGCACAATGATGAGCGTCGCGATGAGTGCGCCGACGCCGTAGAGCGCAAGCACTCCTCCGCCGCCGAACAGACCGATCCCGATGCCGGCGTGCTTACCCTTTTCCGTGAGTTCAGCCTTGGCCAGCGCAAGCTCGTCGCGAACCAATGTGCTGATCTGCTCGCTCGCCCGCTGGACCAACTCGGACGTTGACTGGTCGGCGACCGGACGGGCCGGACCACCGTTCAGGACATCGGCCATCGTGTCCTCCTTTCCCTGTTCCGGCTGTATGCCCCTCACTGCGTAAGTCCAACCATCAGCGCTTCTCTTCGTCCGCTGGGTGGAACGCCGTGGTGCTGCCGACGCCCGGATCGGGTGCCGGCAGAGCGACACCGTGCCGCTGCGGCGGCGGTGGATCGGTGTCCGCCCGCAAGCGGGGCAAAGCGCCCTGATTGTTCTCCCAGACCCATCCCACCAGGCGCTCGCGCACCAGACACCGCAAATCCCACAACGTGCCCGCATCGGAGGCGCTCACCAGCGCCCGCAGCCGGATCATCCCGCCGATGGCCTCGGTCACCTGCAGCACACAGGTGCGGCCGTCCCAGAGGTCCGAGCTCTCGCAGATCCGGCGCAGTTCGGCGCGCAGGTCCTCGACCGGCGCCGACCAGTCGACGTCGACCTCCGCGGTGCCGAGCACGGCAGAGGAGTTGCGGGTCCAGTTCTGGAAGGGCTTGGTGGTGAAGTACGAGGTGGGCAGGATCAGCCGCCGGTCGTCCCAGATCTGCACCGCCACGTACGTGAGGGTGAGCTCCTCGATCCGGCCCCACTCCCCCTCGACCACCACGACGTCGTCCACCCGGACCGCGTCGCTGAACGCGAGCTGCAGCCCCGCGAAGACGTTGCCGAGCGTGCTCTGCGCGGCCAGCGCGGCCACCACGCTGATCAGGCCCGCCGAGGCGAGCAGGCTGGCGCCGATCGTGCGGACGCCCGGGAAGGTCATCAGCATGACGCCGATGGAGAGCACCACCATGGCCGCGACGGTGACCCGGCGCAGCATGACCACCTGGGTCTTGAGACGGCGGGCCCTGAGGTTGTCCGGCACGTCGGTGCGATATCGGTTGAGCGCCAGGTCCTCGACCACCAGCAGCAGCGCGCCGACCAGCCACGCGGCGGCCGCGATGATGCACAGCACGAGCAGGTGCAGCACGGTGCCGCGGCCGGCGAAGTTGTCGACCCCGCTGCGCAGGGCCTGCTGGATGGCGTAGATCACGACGAGGGCCCGGAACGGCCGGTGTGCCGTCCGGGCCAGGTCCGCCCAGAGCTCGGAGCGCTTGCCGAGCCGTTGTACCAGGAGGTGGATGGCCTCCACCAGGACGAGCGCGGCGCCCGCCGCCACGACGACGGCGAGCAGCGCGGTCAGGACGCCGTTCACGACGGCATCACATCACACCCGGGGGCCCGGGAGCGGTCAGACCTTGCGGTACTTGGCCTGGAAGAAGCAGTAGACGCCGAAGCACGCGATGCCGACGGCGATCAGGCCGAGCAGCCAGGGACCGTAGTCGCGGCTCGAGAGCTCCTTCAGCGCGGAGTCGAGGCCACCGGCCTTCTCGGCGTCGTAGGTGACCGCCGCCGCGACGATCAGCAGGCCGGAGATCCCGTACGCGACGCCCTTGCTGGTGTATCCCGCCATGCCGAGCCGCTGCACCGTCCGGTGGACCGACGGGGACATCTGCCCGGTGTTGAGGTGCTTCTCGAACTTCTTCTTCAGCCCGTAGACAACAAGGCCGACACCCACGCCGATCACGACCAGCCCGACGAAGCCGACCAGGAAGCGGCCACCGCCCGAGTCCATCATGGACGACGCCGACGACTTCTGACTCTTCGACTGCGACGAGTCCGCGCCGCTGATCACCTTGTAGGCGAGGTAGGCGAAGTAGAGATAGAGGATCGCGCGGAAGCCGGAGACGACGCGCTCGGCGATGGCGGTCCTGTCCTGCGGCCCGCTCTCCCCGATCGCCGCCTCGAAGGCCTGCCAGATCGCCATCGCGACCATGCCGATGATGATCAGGATCAGGAGGAACTCACCGGCGGGCTGCCTGCCGAGGGTCTGCAGGGCGCCGGACTGGTCGGTCTCGCCGGACGAGTTGCCGAAGGCGACCTGCAGCGCCAGCCACGCGAAGAGGAGGTGGATGACGCCGTAGGCGATGAAGCCGCCGCGCGCGAGGAGTTCCAGCGGTTTGCTGTTCGCCGCGCGCGACGCGGAGGTGCGGACTTGCTGGGAGGCGGACATGCCGCAGACAGTTACCGATGGCAACGAATTTCAAACGCCTTTAGTCCGGTCAGGGGCGGTGGCGGGGCTGTGGACGGCCTTACTGGCGTTGCACCAGGAACTTGACGTCGCCGGCGTTGATGCTGTCCAGCGAGACCTGGAGACCGCCGACCTGCACCGCCTGCTGTCCCTTGGTGAGCTGGATCTGCTCGCCGGCCACCTCGAGCGTGACCGTATCGGCATCCGCGCTGATGAACTTGGCCTCCACGCCCAGGACGCTGGCGGTGGCGTTCACCTCACGCTCGATGGTCACCGAGCAGGAGTCGAGACCGCAGTCGACGTTGTCGCTGCTGCATCCCGTCAACACGGCGAGACCGAGCAGGGCGGCGGAGATCAGGGCGGCTGCTTTCTGCTTCAACACCCCTGCAACGGTACGCAGGCTCCGCCAGCCGGGCCGCGGCGGCACGCGCTTTAAGCTGGCGGGATGGAGCTGAGCGTGCGGGACAACGAGGCGGAACACCGGTTCGAGCTGGTGGCCGACGGGCAACAGGCGGGGCTGGCGGCGTACCGGGTGCGCGACGGCCGCACGGTCATCACGCACAGCGAGGTGGACCCGGCTCATCGGGGCAAAGGCCTGGGCGGCGAGCTGGCCCGCCTGACCCTGGACACCTTGCGAGACCGCGGCGCCCGCGTCGTGGTCTCCTGCCCGTTCTTCGTCAGATACGTCGAGCAGCACCACGACTGGGACGCCATCCTCGAGGACGCCTAGCTGTAGCGCCCGTATCAAGCGGCCAGTGGCTGCGGGGCCGGGATGCTGGTGCCCGCGATGATCTCGGCGGCCGCCTGGCCGCACGCTCTCGTCGCGCCGTAGGTCGCCAGGTGCACCGCGCCGGTGACCAGCTCCGGCAAGCCCATCTCGACCACCACCGCGTCGGGCCGCGCGGCCAGCGCGGACGAGACCGCCGCCGCCATCCACGGGTGCCGGTGCAGGTCGCGGACCACCAGGACGAGCGGCTGCCCGTCCACCCCCTCCAGCACGCGGCCGGGGCGGCCGGTCAGGTCCTCCTCGGCGAACCGCACCGCCGTCGTGCCGGGCAGCAGGTCGTCCAGCGGCGTGCCCAGGCCCCACGGCGTCTCCGCGCCGATCGCGATGTTGCGCGGCGGGGCGAACTCCACCACGTGCGGCGGGCGGCGCAGCGGCAGGGCCGAGGACCCGGCATCGGTCATCGTGACCCGGACCGCGCGCCGGGCGGCGGCCAGGCCGACCACCGAGGCGCCGGCCGTGGCGCGGTCGCCCGCCCGGGCGCCGGTCTCGGTCTGTACGCGGACCGTCCAGGCGGCCAGCCGGCGGACCCGCTCGGCCGCGTCGCGCAGCCGCTCCTCGGGCAGCTCGCCGCTGCGCACCGCGGCCACGATGGCGTCGCGGAGACGCACGGCGGTGCGCTCGTCGGCGTGATCGCCCCCCACGCAGACCGCGTCGGCGCCGGCCGCCACGGCGCGCACGGTCGCGCCCTCGAGCCCGTATCGCCGGGACACGCCCTGCATCTCGATGCCGTCGGTGACGATCAGGCCGTCGAAGCCGAGCTCGACGCGCAGCAGGTCGTGCAGGATCCGGGCGCTGAGGGTGGCGGGCAGCTCCGCGTCGTACGCGGGCACGAGCAGGTGACCGGTCATCACCGATCGGGCACCGGCCGCCACCGCGGCCCGGAACGGCACCAGCTCACACGCCTCGAGCTCGGCCCGGTCGCGGTCGATCACCGGGACGGCGTGGTGCGAGTCGACCGCGGTGTCGCCGTGGCCGGGGAAGTGCTTGGCGCAGGCCGCGACGCCGGCCGCCTGGAGACCCGTGACGAAGGCGGCGCCGTGCCGGGCGACCAGGGCCGGGTCGGAGCCGAAGGCGCGTACCCCGATGATCGGATTGTCGGGGTTGCTGTTGACGTCCACGTCGGGGGCGTAGTTCAGCGTGATGCCGGCCTGCGCGAGGTCCCGGCCGAGGTCGTGGGCGACGGCCTCGGTCAGCGCGGGATCGTCGATCGCGCCGAGGGCCAGGTTGCCGGGGCGGGAGCTGCCCTGGCGCGACTCGAGCCGGGTGACGTCGCCGGCCTCCTCGTCGATCGCCACGATCACCTCGGGCCGTTCCGCACGCAGCTGGGCGGTCAGCGCGGCGACCTGGCCCGGCGACTCGACGTTACGGGCGAAGAGCGCGACACCGCCCAGTCCCTCGGCCAGCCGGCGGCGCACCCAGTCGGGCGCCGAGGTGCCGACGAACCCGGGTTGCAGCACGAGCGCAGCAAGTTCCGAGATTTCGCCTGAGTAAGGCATGTGCCCCCCGTAGTCGGATCGCGGTCGACTCATGCAATCATCCGCGATCCATTTAGTCAACAAACCTTCCTATTAACCCTTATGAAAGTGCGCTTCGATACAGTGCCGGTGTGTCTGGCGTCGATTGGTCTGAAGTGCACGCCGTCCGGCTGCTCGGGGTGGCCCTGGCCGCGCTGATCCTCGTGTGGGCGATCAAGCGGATGTTCGGGGGCCGGAAGTAACGGTTTGTCACCGGCATCCGCGGGGCATCATGGCGCCGCCATGATGAAGCTTCCCGTCTACGGACCACGGCTGCGCAAGGTCGCCCGGCAGCATTTCGGGTGGTCCTCCCTGCGCCCGGGCCAGTTCAAGCCGATGCGCGCCGTGCTGCGCCGCAACGACGCCCTGGTGGTGCTGCCCACCGGCGCCGGCAAGTCGGCGATCTATCAGATCCCGGCGGTGCTGCTGCCCGGCCCGACCGTGGTGATCTCGCCGCTGCTGGCCCTGCAGCAGGACCAGATCGTGGCGCTGAACGAGCGCGACGATCCCAAGATCCGCGCGGTGCGGGTCAGCTCGGCCGAGACGCCGAAGCAACAGCGCGAGGCGATCCAGGAGATCCGCGACGGCCGGGCGGAATTCCTGTTCATCACCCCCGAGCAGCTCAGTGACCCCGACCGGCTGGCGGAGGTCCGGGCGCTCAAGCCCGGCCTGGTGGCGATCGACGAGGCGCACTGCATCTCCGCGTGGGGACACGACTTCCGGCCCGACTACCTCGCCCTCGGGCACATGATCAAGGCCATCGGCCGGCCGCCGGTGCTCGCCCTGACCGCGACCGCCTCGCCCCCGGTCCGCGACGACATCATCGAGCGGCTGCACCTGCGCAAGCCCGAGATCCACGTCTCCGGGCTGGACCGCCGCAACCTCTTCCTCGAGGTGGCCCACTGCCCCGACGAGGACTACCGGTGGCGCCGGCTGACGACGTTGCTGGACACCTCGGAGGGCGCGGGCATCGTCTACGTCGCCACCCGGCGTGCCGCGGAGGAGCTCGCCACCGACCTGAGCAGGGCGGGGCACGCGGCGGACTTCTACCACGGCGGGATGGCCGCCGGGGCACGCGAGCAGCGGCACGAGGACTTCCTCGCCGACAAGATCCGCATCATGGTGGCCACGTCGGCGTTCGGCATGGGCATCGACAAGCCGAACATCCGCTGGGTCGCGCACGTCGCACTGCCGGACTCGCCGGACAGCTACTTCCAGGAGATCGGGCGCGCGGGCCGCGACGGTGAGCCGAGCCGGGTGCTGCTGCTCTGGCGGGCCGAGGACGAGGCGATCCAGCGGTTCTTCACCGGCGGCACGCCGGACCTCACGGAGATCCGCGAGCTGGC
>NZ_JBFAZH010000196.1:0-9084 GCF_040681735.1 Actinoplanes sp. NPDC051633
GTCGCGCGCCATCCGCAGGAAGGCGGCGCCGAGCCGGCGTCGCGGCACACGCCAGACGTGCAGGCTGACCGGCAGCGACACGGTCACGCGACGTCCGTCGGGGTCCCGGCGGTGACGCGGACCAGCTCCGGAAAGGTGATGGCGAAGACCGCCTGGGGTACGCCGCCCGCGGCCCACACCACGTCGAACCCGCCCAGCGCGGTGTCCACCAGCGTGCGCACCGGCTTGGGATGACCGACCGGCGCGACACCCCCGATGACCTGCCCGGTGTGCAGGCGCACGAACTCGGGCGTCGCGCGCTTGAGCTTGCCGACGCCGAGGGCGGCCGACACCTTGGCCGTGTCCACGCGGTGCGCCCCCGAGGTCAGCACCAGCAGCGGCTCGCCGTCCGCGTCGAAGATCAGCGAGTTCGCGATCTGCCCGACCTCGATGCACAGCGCCGCGGCCGCCGCGGCGGCGGTGTGCGCGGCCTCGTCGAGGAGGATGACCTGGGCGGGCTGCCCGTCACCGGCCGTCGCGCCGGCGGCGTCGAGCGCGTCCTGCACCGCGACGACATTGGGATGGCTCTGCATCCGTTCATTCTGCCGCGCGCGTCCCGGCCGGCCACGCCGCCCGGGACGAATGAACCGGCGTCCCACGGGGAACTACGCCCGCCGTGAACCTCCTGCATACTTCCCGCCCGCCCGAGCCCGCGACGGAGGTCGAGCGGTGGGTGCTCGACAGTTACACCGAGCTCCGGTCGCTGCGCGCCTCCCTGCACAAGGCGATCACCGGCGAGTTACTGCCCGAGGGGACACCCCTGGACGAGATCCCGGAGAAGGTCGCGGTGGTCGCCACGGAGCTCGCCACCAACGCCCTCACGCACGCGCACCCGCCGACGGTCGTGCAGCTCCTGCGGACGGACACATCGTTCGTCCTGGTCGTCGCGGACGAGGAACCGGGCATCGTCCCCGAGCTGGACGAGGACCGGCCGCCGGGCGCCGGTGGCCTGGGCATGCAGCTGGCTCGCAAGCTGGCGCTGGACGTGGGCTGGTACACCGACGGCGACGTCAAACACGTGTGGGCGGAGTTCGTCGTCCCACCGGCGTGACCGGCGGGGCGTGACCGGGCCACACGCCCGGGAAAGACCGTAGGGTGATCGTCATGAACCATGCGGACGAGCGGGCCTGGCTCGACGCGGTCGACCGAGTGCTCGGCCGTTCGCATCTGTGGCGGCCCGACCAGATGGCCGAGACCGTCACCGAGACCATGGCGCGGCTGGGCATCGCCGCCACCGTGTATCTCGTCGATGCTGAGCAGGTCGCCCTGCGGGCACTCACCTCGTTCGGCGGCGATACCCCGAAGCCGGTGCCGGTCGACGACTCCGAGCCCGGGCGCGCCTTCGCCACGGTGAGCCCGGTCGCCGGTGACGGGCGGTGGTGGGTGCCGATGGTCAACGGCACCGATCGCCTCGGCGTGGTGGATTTCGTCCTGCCGGCCGGCGTCGACCTTCAGGCGCCCGGCCTGCGGCAGCGCTGTGAGATGTTCGCCGGGCTGGTCGGGCACCTGATCACCACCACCGAGCCGCGGGGTGACCATCTGCAGCTGGTGCGCCGGTCACAGCCGATGTCCCCGGCCTCCGAGCTGTTGTGGCAGCTGCTGCAACCGCTGACCGTCTCGTGCGACCAGCTCACCGTTGCGGCGGTGCTGCAGCCCTGCTATTCCGTGGGCGGTGACGGGTACGACTACGCCATCGACGGCCCGGTCGGGCAGGTCGCGATCCTCGACGCCGCCGGTGCCGGCCTGAGGGCCGGGCTGGCCACCGCGGTCGCGATCTCGGTGATGCGAGCCACCCGCCGCGCCGGTGGTGGCCTGCAGGACCAGGCCCGGGCCGTCGACGCCGCCCTGCTCGAGCAGTTCCCGGACGCGCGGTTCGTGACCGGATTCCTGGCCGAGCTGCACCTGGAGACCGGGCTGCTGCGCTACCTCAACGCCGGGCACCCCGCGCCGCTGCTGCTGCGGCACGGTGCGGATGTCGCGCAGGTCACCGGCGGCGGCCGGATGCCGCTGGGCATCGACGACGCCGACGTCACCATCGGCGAGCAGCGGCTGGAGGACGGTGACCGGCTGCTGCTCTACACCGACGGTGTCACCGAGGCGCGTGACGAGACCGGCGAGCAGTTCGGCGTGAATCGCCTGGTCGAGCTGGTGCAACAGCACGCCGCCGAGAAGCTGCCCGTCGCCGAGACCCTGCGCCGGCTGTCCCATGCGGTGATCGAGCATCAGCACGGTCCACCGGCGGACGACGCGACATTGCTGCTGGCAGAGTGGTCTTCGTCCGTCGCGCACCGTAGCGTGCCTTGACGATGTTCCACATCCTCGAAGGACAGGGCGCTCGATCATGACTCCCGACATCCTCGCCGTCGCCGCCAAGGACGGTCCCGGTGACAGCCGGATCCTCGTCGTGGCCGGCGAGATCGACCGCGACAGCCGCCACCATCTGCGCGGCGCCGCCGAACGCGCGATCGGCGAGGGTCACAACCGGCTCGTCCTCGACCTGGCGGCGGTGACCTTCTGTGACTCCAGCGGCCTGAGCCTGCTCGTCGACATCCACCGCGCTGTCGAGGCGCACGACGGATGGCTGCGGCTGGTCGCCGCCACTCCGGTGCTGCGCGACATGCTGCGCATCACCAACCTGCACCGGCTCTTCACGGTCCACGACACCATCGAGGACGCGATCGCCGACTGCTGACCCGGCTAGACGCCGACCGCCTTCGTGCTGGCCTCCCACAGCCGGGCGGCGAGCTGCGGATCCGCCGCCTGCGCCGCCGGTTTCTTGAGCTTGCGCCCCACGTAGTAGCCGCCGTTCTCCAGCTCGCCGGCCGGCACGGTGGCCAGCCACACCAGCAGCGCCCCCGCCTTCTCCGGGCTGACCAGGAACGGTGTGTACCTGTAGAAGAACCGCACGACCGCGCCGTCGCCGAAGTTCGAACGCACCACGCCCGGGTGGAAGGCCACGCTCAGGATGTCCGGCCAGCGCCGGGCCGCCTCCGCCGTGAAGAGGATGTTCGCCGCCTTGCTCCCGCCGTAGGCGGGAAAGCCCGAATAGCGATCCGGCGCTCCGGTGAGATCGCCGGGATCCAACGTGCCGCGCCGGTGCGCCTCCGACGCCGTGTTCACCACCCGGCCGCCGCGCAGCCGCTCCCGCAGCAGTTCGGTGAGCAGGAACGGCCCCAGGTGGTTGCCCTGCACGGTCGCTTCGTACCCGTCCGGGGTCCGCCGGTATCCGCCGATCATCCCGCCGGCGTTGTTGGCCAGAACATCAATCTTCGGGTACGCGCTGAGCAGGCCGTCGGCGAGCGCACGCACATCGTCGAGCCGTTCGAAATCGGCCTGGTACCGGGCGGGCTCCCGGCCGTTCCCGGCGGCCCGGACGCGGTCCACGGCGGCCGCCAGGCGGTGCGGGTCGCGGCCCACGACGACCACCTCGTCACCCCGGGCGGCGAACTGCTCCGCCGCTGCCAGGCCCACCCCGGAGCTCGCTCCGGTGACCACGATCACGCTCGGCATCCGTACCCCTCATCTGTTGTTGATCCCGGTATTGTCGCCCGCCGGATGCATCCTGGCATCCGGCGCCGATTGCGGGCGGAAAGAGAGCCATGAGCACCGAGATCGATGTGCCGGACGCCGTCCCCAGCCCGGTTCGTCCTTATCAGCCGTCGCGCGGGCTGAGCCGCTGGCTGCTCGAGCACCGGGTGCAGCCGGTCGGGCCGGAGTCCGAGGAGGGCACCCACCAGCAGGCGTGGTGGAAGGTGATGTGCCTGACCGGGGTGGACTACTTCTCCACGCTGTCCTATCTCCCGGCCATCGCGGCGCTCGCGGCCGGTGCCCTCTCGCCGCTGGCCACGCTGCTGATCGTGGTGCTCACGCTGGCCGGCATGCTGCCGATGTACCGCCGGGTGGCGCAGGAGAGCCCGCACGGGCAGGGCTCGGTGGCGATGCTGGAGAGGTTGCTGCCGTTCTGGCGCGGCAAGATCTTCGTGCTCGTGCTGCTCGGGTTCGTGGCCACCTCGTGGATCATCACGATCACGCTCTCCGCGGCCGACGCGACGGTGCACATGGCCGAGAACCCCTATCTGCCGAGCTTCCTGCACGGGCACAACGTGCTGATCACCGTCGTGCTGCTGCTGATCCTCGGCTTCGTCTTCCTGCTCGGCTTCACCGAGGCCGTGGCGGTCGCGATCCCGCTGGTCGCGGTGTTCCTGGGGCTGAACGCCGTGGTCACCGTGGTCGGCGTCGCCGACGTCTTCACCACGCCGGGGGCGTTCGGCTCCTGGACCGCCGCGCTGACCACCGGGCACGGCAGCTTCCTCGGCACGGCCGGCCCGGCCCTGCTGGCCTTCCCGGCGCTGGTGCTCGGGCTCTCCGGCTTCGAGACCGGGGTCAGCATGATGCCGCTGATCGCCGCCCGGGGAGAGGGCCGGGAACAGCGGCTGCGGTCCCGGATCCGCAACACCCGGCTGCTGCTCACCACCGCCGCGCTGATCATGAGCGTCTACCTGATCGCGACCAGCTTCGTGACCACGGTGCTGATCCCGCATTCCGCGTTCGAGGAGGGTGGCCCGGCCAACGGCCGTGCGCTGGCCTATCTCGCGCACGAGCGGCTGGGCGAGGTGTTCGGGACGGCGTACGACATCAGCAGCATCCTGATCCTCTGGTTCGCGGGCGCGTCGGCGATGGCCGGCCTGATCAACATCGTGCCGCGGTACCTGCCCGGTTACGGCATGGCGCCGGAGTGGGGGCGTGCGGTCCGGCCGGTGGTGCTGGTCTACACCGCGATCAGCATCGGCATCACGATCGTCTTCAAGGCGGACGTGAACGAGCAGGCCGGTGCGTACGCCACCGGCATCCTGGCGATGATGGTGTCGGGGGCGGTGGCGGTCACCATCTCGGCCGCGCGGCGCCGGCAGATACGCGCCACCGCCGGCTTCACGCTGCTCACCCTGGTCCTGCTGTACGCGCTGGGCGACAACATCGTCGAGAAACCGGACGGCATCGCGATCTCCGCGGTCTTCGTGGCCGGGATCATCGTGGTGTCGCTGATCTCGCGGGTCACGCGCACCACCGAGCTGCGCGCCGAGCGCATCGAGTTCGACGAGTCCGCCCGCCGGTTCATCGCCGAGGAGATCGCCGACGACGGCGAGCTGAACATCGTGGCCAACCGCCGCCAGGCCGGCGACGAGGCGGAGTACGTCGCCAAGGAGCGCGAGCAGCGCGGCATGAACCCGGTGCCCGGCGCCTCCGGTGTGCTGTTCCTCGAGGTCGACGTGGTGGACCCGTCGGAGTTCAGCGAGGTGCTGCGGGTGCGCGGGGTCGAGGTGGGGTCGTTCCGCATCCTGCGGGTGCAGAGCCCCGCCGCGCCGAACGCGATCGCGGCGGTGCTGCTCGCGCTGCGCGACGGGACCGGGGTACGCCCGCACTGCTACTTCGAGTGGGCCGAGGGCAGCCCGCTGGTGCACCTCTTCCGCTACCTGCTGCTGGGCCGTGGCGACACCGCGCCGGTGGTCCGCGAGATCATCCGCAGCAGCGAGCCCGATCCCGCCCGGCGGCCCGGCATCCACGTCGGCGGCTGATCTTTGACCTGCGGTTTTCCGTCGCTCGCGCGGGCTTGCATTTTTGTCGTACCCGGGTGTTACTCTCTCCAGTAGTTAGAACGGGTGTTCGAAACTAGCGTTCGAACCCCGGCTGACGACGGGAGCGGCGATTCGCGGCGCAGCTCCCGGGCGCGACGCCCGCGAAGCGTCGCGCGGTGGTCCGGATTTTCGCGGATCCGGGCCCATAGGCAGGCTCGTCGCTCGCCGCCCAACGACCCCCGGGCGGCGGGCGGCGGACCCGCCGGCACTGTCCGGCCGGGTGCGGTGTGGGGAAGCTCTCGCACCCGGCCGGCTGCCCGATCCGCCGCGTCTTCCTCCGCGGCGGCGTCCAGATTCATGGAATGCCCCTGCTTCATGGGTGTCTTGCGTTCGGATGCGCAGCGTGCTGAGGAGATTGATGATGGCGAGCAACCCGGCGGCCGGTCCGGCCGGCTTGGTGCCCGGTCTGGCGCACGCGCCGACCGCCGCGGCCCGGTCCGCGGACGCGCCCACCGTTCCCGCGCACATGCTTCCGCACCGCACACCCGCCCAGCTCCTCACCATCGCGCGCGGCGGCCTGGCCGAGGCGGCGCAGACCCGCGCCGACGGCCAGCGTTACGCCACCGCCCACATGGCCGCCCTGCGCGCCGCCGCCGCCGTGCTCGCCGCCCGGGCCCGGCCCGCCGCGCCCCAGCGCCGCACCCGTGTCACCAGCGTCTGGTCACTGCTGGTCATGGTGGCGCCCGAGTTCAGCGAGTGGGCGAGCTACTTCGCGCTGGGCGCGAGCAAGCGCGCCGCGGCCGAGGCCGGCATCCCCCGCGTGGTCAGCCCGCGCGAGGCCGATGACCTGCTGCGAGCGGCCGAGCAGTTCGTCGCGGTGGTGGAGTCCGCGCTGGGCCTGGCGTACCAGCCGCCGCTCGCCGCCTGATCCCTCCGGCCGACGAACGAACGAGACGAGGCGGACTCATGGCGGGACGCATGATCAACGGTGCGGCCGCCCTGGCCGATCTGGTACGCCCGGCGACCGAGGCGGACACCCCCGGCGTGCACCGGCTGCTGCCGGTGGTGCCCGAGCTGAGCGGGCTGCTGCCCGGCCGCGGCCTGCGGCGCGGGAGCACGGTCTCGGTGGACGCCGGCATCGGCGCGACATCTCTGCTGCTGGCGTTGCTGTCCGCGGCCTCGCGGGCGGGTTCGTGGTGCGCGGTGGTGGGCCTGCCCGACCTGGGCACCCTGGCCGCCGCCGAGAGCGGCATCGCCCTCGACCGGCTCGCGCTGGTGCCCAGCCCCGGCCCCGACTGGCCTACCGTGGTCGGCGCCCTGATCGACGGTGTCGACGTGGTGGTCACTGCGGTGCCGGGCCCGGTGGCGGCGCCGATCGCGGCCCGACTGGCCGCGCGGGCACGGCAGCGCGGCGCGGTGCTGGTGCCGTTCGGGGCGTGGTCCGGCGCCGACGTCACGTTGCGCGTGACGCACGGCGACTGGGAGGGCCTGGGCCACGGCCACGGCCGCCTGCGGCGTCGCCGGGTCACGGTGCTGGCCCGCGGCCGGGGAGCGGCCGCCCGCCCCCGCGAGACGACGATGTGGATGCCCGGCCTCACCCTGCCGCCGCCGTTCCCCCCGCCACCCGCCTCCGAGGACGGCGCGCAGTCCGCCGTCGCGGACCCGTCAACCGAGGCGGATCCCCACACCTTCGCCGAGGCGGATCTCCCGACCTTGGCCGCGGCGGATCCCCGCACGTCGATCGAAGCGGATCTCCGGGCCTTGGCCGATTCCCCCACCTCGGCCGTCGCGGATCCCCGGGCCTTGGCCGAGGCGGATCCCCGGGCCTTGGCCGAGGCGGATCCCCGGGCCTTGGCCGAGGCCGATTCCCCCACCTCGGCCGTTGCGGATCCCCGCATCTCGGCCGTCGCGGATCCCCGCACCTCGGCCGAGCCGAATCCGTCCGCGTCGACCCGCACGCCCGTCTCTGTGCCCAACGTAGGTTCCGCGCCTTTTGCGGGCTCGCCCGCGCCGGTCAATGCGGGCTCCGGCTGGGCCGGTGCCGGGCTGGTGGATTCGCTGGACTGTTCCGATGACGTGCGGGCGGCCTTCATCCCGGCCGGCGCCGTCAGGGGGACCGGTGCCAACTCGGCTTCCGGGCGGTTTCGGTCCGGTGTGCTCGAGGCGCCGGGGCTGCGGGCGAAGTCGCGAAATGAACGGCATGGCAAGCGGACCGACCTGGTGACCACCGCCTGCCTCTCGCCCGCGAGTGTCGCGCGGCGGGCGGCATGGCTCGGTCCGGCGGCTCTGCGCCGGCAGCGGCTGGAGGCGGCCGCTTCCGAACGCCCGGCCTCCGCGCCGCGGCCCTTCTGGGCGGACTTCCTCGAGCCGTCCGCGCCGGTGGCCGGACCGGAGACTCCGGCGTCGCGCTCCGGCCGGGCGCGGGCGGATCGTGTTGCGATGCCGGCTCGCGGACGAATCGCGGGAGCGGGGTGTCCGGTCGGCGGGCCTGGCGTCTCGGGTTGGTCTGGCGTCTCGGGTTGGCACGCCGCCGCCTCGGGGCGGCTGAGTGGTGTTGCGGGGCTTGGCGGTGTCGCAGGGCTTGGCATGGGGCTTGGCGGTATCGCAGGGCATGACGGTGTCGCGAAGCGCGGCGGTGATGTGCGGCTTGGTGGTGTCGCGGGGCTTGGTGGTGTCGCGGGGGCTGGCGGTGACGTGGGGCTTGGCGGTGATGCGCGGCGCCGGCGGAGGTCCGCGTGAGCAAGGCCGGGCGGGGGAGTGCAGTAGGCGGGGGCGGGCCGGCCGGTGTTCGTACCCTGATGATCTGGTGTCCTGATTGGCCGGTGATCGCGGCCGAGATCGTCGATGGGGTGCCCGCGGCCGGGCCGGTGGCGGTGCTGCACGCCAACCGGGTGGTGGCCTGTTCCGAGGCCGCCCGGCTGGAGGGTGTGCGGCGCGGGCTGCGGCGGCGCGAGGCGCAGGGGCGGTGTTCGCGGCTGGTGGTCGTGGACCACGATCCGGGGCGGGACGCTCGGGCGTTCGAGCCGGTGGTGACCGCGATCGAGGAGGTCGCGGCCGGGGTCGAGGTGATCCGGCCCGGGGCGTGTGCGCTGGCCGCCCGCGGGCCGGCCCGGTATTTCGGCGGTGAGGAGGCGGCGGCCGAGCGGATCGTCGAGCAGGTCGCCCAGGCGTGCGAGGTGGAGAGCCAGGCCGGCATCGCCGAGGGGGTGTTCGCCGCGGGGCTGGCCGCGCGGGACGGCCGGATCGTCGCGCCGGGGCGGACCCGCGAGTTCCTGGCCGGGGTGACCGTCGAGGCGCTCGAACGGCCCGAGCTGACCGATCTGCTGCGTCGGCTCGGGGTGAAGACGCTGGGGGACTTCGCGGCGTTGCCGCCGTCGGACGTGCTGACCCGGTTCGGCTTCGACGGCGCGCTGGCTCATCGGCTCGCCGCCGGGTTCGACCATCGGCCGCTCGCCGTGCGCCGGCCGCCGCC
>NZ_JBFAZH010000197.1:0-9059 GCF_040681735.1 Actinoplanes sp. NPDC051633
GGATTAATCCCATGAAAGTACCAACTCAACAACACACTAACGCCTGTTGGTTCCAACCAATAGGAAATTGGAATAAGCAATTATCATCGACCGGCCGGCCCGCAAGTAAGCCCCCCGTCGGCGGCCGGATCGTAGCGCAGGCGCCCGGTTGCGTCGTCTCGACAACGCCCCGATCCAGGGCCGCAACACCCCGTCCGCCGGCGCGCTTCGCCGCGGCGAAATCATCCGCAAGGACCCTTCACCGGATGTGGAGGTCTTCGCTGTGCCCGTCGATCTGCTAGCCGTGACGTCGCCAACAGGCTGCGCCAGGCGCTGCGGATGCTCCGGAGGGCTTCGAACGTCTTTGAGCAAGGTGGACTGTCATGGATCAGCCGTCGGCACGTGATGAGGTGAACCCACCTCCCTCGGGCGTGCTGACGCGGGCCGGATTCGACTGGCGCGCAGCCGGGCTGGCGGTGGCGCTTTACGAGACGTTACGCCTGCTCGGCGTCGGGCTTGCCTGGCTCGTCGCGGAGGAGCAGCACCGCAACGTATGGGCGATGCTCAGGCGCTGGGACGCGGCGTGGTACGTCGGCGTCACGACCCGCGGCTACGACGCGGCCATCCCACTGAAGTCCGACGGCACGGACGCCACCTCGAACCTGGCCTTCTTTCCGCTGTACCCGAAACTGATCGCGCTAGTTGACCCGATAATGCCGGGCGGCGCCGCCATTTCGGGAATCGTGGTCACCTGGGCGTTCGGCGTGGCAGCGGCGGCCGGCGTCTACGCCGTCGGCAGCCACGTGCGCGACCGCCGCACCGGCATCATGCTGGCCGGGTTGTGGGCAGCCATTCCGCACGCATTCGTGCAGTCGATGGGCTACACCGAGACCCTGTTCACCGCTCTCGCCGCCTGGTCGCTGTACTTCACGCTGCGCCGCCGATGGCTTCGCGCGGGCGTGCTGTGCATGCTGGCCGGTCTTTCGCGCCCGAACAGTGTGTCGATCATCGTCGTGGTCCTGTTGAGCGCCCTGGCGGCCATCCTCCGGCGCCGGGACGGCTGGCGCCCGTGGGTGGCCGGCCTCATCGCACCGCTGGGCTTTGTCGGGTACGTTGCCTGGGTCGGCCACCGCCTAGGCCGTTGGGACGGGTATATGCACGTCCAGAATTCGGCTTGGAAGATGCACTTCGACTTCGGCGTCTACACCGTCCAGACCATGCAGAAACAACTCATCAGGGCCGAGCCGTTGGCCTTGTACGTCGTCACGCTGGTGTTACTGATTGTCATCGCGCTATTGGTCATCACTTCCCTGGACCAGTATCCGTGGCAGCTGTGGGTGTTTGCGTTCGTGCTGTTCACCATGGCGTTCCTCGGCGCCGGGTATTACCACTCCAAGGCCCGGAACATCATCCCAGCATTCACCGTTCTATTGCCGGTAGCGGCCGCACTGGCGAAGAGCCACCGGCACACTGCCGTCGTCGTCCTCGCGCTGCTAGCTGTCATATCCGCGGGTTACGGCATCTACCTCACCTCGGTCTGGACCGGCTCGCCATAAGAGCTCCTACACAACGAGGTGAGGATTGAGCCTGGGCGTCGAGCCGGCGGCCGAAGTCGGCTTTGAGGTCCGCGGCTCGGCGCAGGTCGCCCTCGTGGTCTGGGCGGATCTCGGCGATCGCCTGGGCGGCCGAGGTGATTGTCGTCGGCAGGACGGCGATCGTCGGCTCAGTGGCCGGCACCGCTCCGGCTCGGCGTGACCGCCACAGCGACATTGCCGCCGCGCCGCGGCAACCCAGTAATGGTCGCCGCTGGTCAGTGCTAGTGGCGGGCGAGCAGCGCCTCCGCGGTGCCCGTATCGGTGAGAATCACGTTGACCCAGCCCCCGGTCAAAGCTGCATGGATGGCGGCGTGCTTGCTCTGTCCGCCCGCAATACCAACGCGATGGCGGACCCGGCGCAGCATGTCAGCGTCGATGCCCACCACCCGATCGTCCAGCGCGCTCCGGACCGGGTCGCCGGCGGCATCGAAGTAGCGCTGGCATACGTCGCCCACCGCACCCGCCGCAAGCAGCTTGTCCTGCTCCGCCGGGTCAACGGCGTTGCCGCTCGCGCGCAGCAAGGGCGACGGCGGCAGACTGCCGATGCCGACCAGCACCATGGTCAACCGCGCCCACTCGGTGGCCACGTCCTCCATCGCCGGGTCCGTGAGCAGCGTGTCTCGGATGGCCTTCTTGCCGACCAGCCCGGGCGCGGGAACGAAAATGGGAGAGGCACCGATCAGCCGGGCCAGCTCCGTGAGCAGGCGGTTGCCCGCGGCCTGCGCCGATGGAGCGCCGAACCCGCCGACCAGCTGGATCACGCTGTCGGCGCCGGGCAGCCGCAGGGAATGCATGCGGTCCACCGCGGCGAGCAGGGTCTGGCTCCAGCTGGAGATGCCGATGCGCTCGCCGCCGGTCAGCGTGGTCTCCAGGTACGAGGCGCCGGCGGACCCAAGAGCGGCGGCGATGTCGTGCTCGGAGCCCTGTACATCAACGACGACTGCGTCGGCCAGCGCGTACTTCTCTTCCAGGGCTTCTTCGAGCTGGGTGTGCATGCCTTCGCCGCCGATCACGACGGTGCGGACGATCCCGAGTTCGGTGGCGCGCCGCAGCAGCCGAGAGACCCGGGCTTGGGACAGGTGCAGTGTGTCGGCGATGTTCGTCTGCCGGATACCGCGCTCGTGGTACATCCGGGCAACCTTGGTGATCAGCCGGATCTCGCCGTCCGACGGTGTCCGGGACATGCTGCGTGGTGCTGAGGTCATGAGGACCCCTCCCTGGCGGGGTGACCATCCAGGTCAAGAGCTGATGCTGCCATCTACTGAATAATAATGCAGTATGTCATTGGCCGGGCATGTGGGTACGGACGACGGCCGGCGCGGTGGGGGAGCAGATGATGAGGTACGGGCCGGCATGGTCGATCGCGAGCGGCACCCGGTCGGCCGGGCGCTCACCCGAAGTGACGAGGTCACCGCTGCGGGGGTCGACAATCCAGTAGAGGTCCGGAACGCGCCCGTCGGCGTCGAGGAACGTCCACGGGCCTCCATGTTCGGCGTAGCCGATGTAGATGACACCGGGGTCGAGCAATCCCCGGGTACTGGTCGATACGTCCCAGCAAGGGCTCGCATTCGCCAGCGGCAGGCCGTCGAGGATCTTGCCAACGAGACCGACGTACGCGCTGCCCTCGAAGTCCATCGCCTCCCGCCAGCCCGCATCCGGGCAGAGAAAATAGTCGCCGTGGCCGGGTTCGGCGGGGTGCAGCCGCCACTGCCAGAGGCTCGCCGCGCCATAGGCGACGCCCATGACCGCGCCGGCGCACACGTTGGACCATGCCTCGTGGCCCTGCCACCAGCCTTCGGCGACGCCGCGCCGGCCGGTGTGCTCGTAGCTCGGTTCACCGTTGATGATCGCCTTGACCGGTCGGTGTGCCCACATGGTGGCCAGCCGGTCCGGGACGTGGTCTCCGGTATGGCCGGTCTGGCACGACTGGAAGTCGAGCCAATCCGCGTCCTGGTGTGCGTCGTTGCGAGCGTGCGGCCGGTAGTGAATACCGGTCGGCTGGTGATAGGCGTCCGACGCGTGGAACTCGCGGCCGCCCGCCTCGATCTGCGGTTCGGTGCCCGCCCCGTCGGCGCCCGGTAGGTAGATCGCCGGGCGGGCGCCGTAGCGGGCGACCAGGTAGCGGCAGTAGCGGGCGTACTCGTCGGGCGGGATCACCGGACCTGCGACGTCGAGTCCCTTCCAGCCGTAGCCATGGAAGACCGGCTGCCAGATCGGCGTGATGCCGTGCTCGATCAGGACGTCGGCGATGCCGTCCAGATATTGGAAGTAGTCGACATTGATTCGAGTCAGCCGACCGTCGGGCAGGTCGTGGAAGGCCACCTCGAAACCCTCGTCGACGTTGCGCCCGGTCGGCCCGGTGGCGCGCATGTCGGGCTGCACGCTCATCAGCAGGACTGCGTTGAAACCTTTGGCCTGCCGGTCCGCGGCGTACGTCGTGACATCGTCGAGGGTCGCCCGCCAGGGCATCGCCCACGCGGTGTCCCAGACGAAGAAGACCGGCGATCCGTCGGCGTACCGGAAACTGCGGCCGCGCGGATCCGCAGTGATCAACCCGCGCGTCAGCGCCCGATGCGGATGGTCGTTCAGCGGCGGGCCGGCGACGACCCTGCCGCCGGCCTCGGTAAGGCCCTCGACCGCCCAGCGCCATTCGCCGGACGCCTTCGGGGAGGCGAACCGGACCCGCCAGGTGGTGCCGCCATCCCAGAAAAGTGGCCGCCGCAGCTCGTCGCCGTCGGAGTGCCGAAATGTCGCCCAGGCGTCAACCGCCATGTACGGGTCGTCGACCACGGGGCCGGTGATCGCCAACTCCACCTCGCTCCACTGGCCAGCGACGACCGTCATGACAGGTCCTCCTCATACCGCCCATGCCAGCTGCAGTTCGTAGTGCGCCCCTCGATGACCGGGCCGATCGCAGCCATCGAGCCGCCTCCGCCGTAGGGGTTGACTGAAGTTGCGGTGCCGATAGATTATGCAGATGTAATGCCGATGTCTATCTCTTGACAGGAGCGTCATGAAGTCGACACGCCGGCGCCGGGTGATCATCAACACGGACGCGAAGAACGAGGCCGACGATCAGTACGCGATCGTTCATGCCCTGCTCTCGCCCTCGCTGGACGTGCGCGGACTGATTGCTGCCCATTTCGGGCGGCGGCGCAGCGAGCGGAGCATGGCGGAGTCCCGCGAGGAGATCGACCGGCTGCTCAGCCTGATGGACCTCACGGGCGAGGTGACCGTTGCCGATGGTGCCGCCCTCGCCCTGACCGATGAGAGAACTCCGCAGGACAGCCCCGGCGCTCAACTGATCATCGAGGAAAGCCGGGTGGCGACGGAACGAGACCCGCTCTACGTCGCCTTCCTCGGGCCGTTGACCGACATGGCGTCGGCGATCTTGCTCGACCCGGAGATCGTCCGGCGGCCGGTGGTGGTGATCTGGATCGGCGGCGTCGGTTACGGCGGGCTGGAGACGTACCCGGGCATCGAGTTCAACCTCGGCAACGACATCACCTCGGCCAACGTGGTCTTCGACTCCGGCATCACGATCTGGCAGGTGCCGAGCAACGTCTACTCCCAGGTGTCGGTGAGCTACGCCGAGCTGGAGGAGAAGATCCGCGGCACCAGCGACCTCGCCGACTACCTGATCGACCAGACAGTCGAGTTCAACGAGACACACCACCCCGAGCCGATCGAGTCGCGCTCGCTCGGCGACTCACCGGCCGTCTCCCTCATGCTCTTCCCGCGCGGCGGCAACTTTCGCACCGTGCCGGCTCCACGCTTCGGCGCCGAGGGCCACTACCTGCCCGGTTCCGGGCACCCCGTACGGCTCGTCGAATCCGTCGACGTCCGCTTCCTGCTCGAAGACATGTTCGCCAAGATCCGGCGCTTCGGCCGGTCCCGCGCCTAGCTCCCCGCAGTACCAACATCCCCCTCCAAGGAGTCACCATGTCCGCATCTCACTACTCCCGCCGACGGTTCCTCGGCCTCGCCGCCACGGCCGCCGCCGGAGCTGGCCTCACTGCCTGCACCGGCGTCTCCAACGACAGCTCCAGTGGTGATTCGACCGGCGGCGGCGGGTCGAACACGCTGCGACTGTTCACCTACGAGGACACCGCCACTGTCGACACTTTCAAGGCTCAGGTTGCGAAGTTCGACCAACAGAACGGCACCAAGACCACTGTGGACAACCTGCCGGGCTCCGGAGCCGCCGTGTATCCGGACAAGCTGCGCACCGAGCTGCTCGGCGGGTCGGGTCCGGACGTGTGGCGCATTTGGGGCGGCCAGATCGGCGCGCCGTACGCCAAGGCCAAGCAGGCCGCCGACCTCACGCCCTATTACGCCAAACACGGCTGGGACAGCAAGATCAATCAGAATGCGATTGCCGGCATGACCTTCGACGGCGTGAAGAGCGGCGTCCCGTTCTTCCTGGCCGGCGTCGGCGGCTGGTACAGCAAAGCGCTTTTCGCGCAGGCCAAGGTCGAGGTGCCCAAGTCGTACGCCGAGCTGGAGGCGGCCAACGACAAGCTGGTCGCGGCCGGCATCACTCCGCTGGGCACCGGCGGCAAGTACGGCTGGCACATCATGCGCCTGTTCGAGTATCTGCTCGAGCAGTCGGCCGGCCCGGAGTTGCACGACAAGCTGCTGACCGGCGACGAGAGCTGGGACCGGCCCGAGGTTGTCACCGCGTTCACGAACTTCAAGAAGTGGCAGGACCGCAAGTGGATGCCCCAGGGCGCACTCGGCCTCGACCCCGCTGACATCGAACCGGGATACGTGCAGGGCAAGAACGCGTACACCATCACCGGCCAGTGGACCGAGAACAACGCCATCCTGAGCGCGAAGAAGAAGTCGGCGGACTTCGGCACCTTCGAGCTGCCCACCGACCACCAGCCATCCCGGCACTCAGGCTTCGTCGAGGGCTACATGGTCAACGCCAAGTCCGGCAACAAGGACAAGGCCGCCGCCCTCATCGACTTCCTGGTCACCCCCGACACCCAGAAGGCGCTCGGCATCACCGGATCCACGGTCACCGGCGCCGAGCCCGACAAGTCCAAGCTGCCGCTGTCCTACGAATGGGCCGAAATCAACAAGACCAGTCAGTTCTACACGATCCAGGACCAGGCGTTTCCCAAGCAGCAGGCCGACCAGTACTTCAGCCTGCAGAGCGAAATCTTGCAGGGCAAGGTCGATCCGGCCGCTGCGGCCAAGCGGATGCAGGAGATCGTCTCCGCCTGGGCCAAGAAGAAGTAGGACCACGGTCATGGCATCCACCGCCGGCGCGGTGACCACGCCGCGAACGCGACCCAGCCGTCAGAAGCGGCGCCACGGCGGCCTCACGCCGTGGCTGTTCGCCATCCCCGCGCTGGCCGTCTACATCTGGTTCCTGGTCTACCCGGCGTTCAACTCGTTGTACTTCAGCCTGACTGACTGGGACGGCCTGAGCCCTGGCTACAACATCGTGGGCCTCGACAACTACAAGGCCATGCTCAACGACGACGTCGTGCTCAAGGCCGCGATCAACAACCTGATCTGGACTGTCGTCACCATCGTCGTCCCGGTCGTCGTCGGCCTCGCGCTGGCGATCACCCTCAACGGCAAGGTCCGCGGCAAGCCGATCCTGCGGATGCTGTTCTACACCCCCGGGGTGCTGCCGCTGGTCGCCGTCGCGTCGATCTGGGGCTGGCTCTACAACCCGGATTACGGCGCGGTCAACGAGTTCCTGCGGTTGATCGGGCTGGACAGCCTGGCGCAACCGTGGCTGGGCCAGAACTCGACCGCGCTTGCCGCGGTGATGGTGCCGGCCATCTGGCTGCGCACCGGCTTTCCGATGCTGCTGTATCTAGCCGCGCTGCAAGGAATCTCGCAGGACCAGTACGAGGCCGCGACCATGGACGGCGCCACGAAGTCGCAGCAGTTCTGGCACATCACCATGCCCAACCTGAAGCCGGCGCACTACATCGTGCTGGCGCTGTCGCTGATCGACTCGTTCAAGGTCTTCGACCTGATCTACGCCACCACCTACGGCGGGCCCGGTTCGGCCACCCAGGTGATGGGCACCTGGATGTACTTCAACGTCTTCCAGTACTACCAAGCCGGCTACGGCACCGCGATCGCCGTCGTCATCACCGTCGTGGCCATCGCGGTCAGCATTCCCTACGTGCGGTCCCAGACCAAGGAGCACGACTCATGAGCAGCCTCGGCTCAGCCTCCGTGCCTCAGGCCGCCGCCGCGCTGCCCGACGCCGTCGTCGCCACCCGGGAACCGGTCGCGGGCCCGCCCAAGTCCAAAGGTGGCATCACCGCCACCGTCGTCCTGTCCATCGCCGCGGTTATCTGGATCTCCCCACTGGTGCTGCTGCTGATCACCAGCGTCCGCCCGCTCGCTGACTTCATCGCCAGCGGACCGCTGACCTGGCCGAGTGAGTTCACCTGGACGAACTTCACTGATGCGTGGAGCATCGGCAAGTTCGCCACCACCTACCGCAACAGCGCGATTCTGCTGCTGCTCAAGGTGCCGATCGGGGTGCTGCTGTCAGCCATGCTGGCGTACGCGCTGTCGAAGCTGCGCATCCGCTTCCGCCGCACCATCATGTTCACGGTCTTCCTCGGCCTGACCATCCCCATCTACATCACCATCGTCCCGGTGTTCATCATGCTGCGCAGCATGGGAATCACCGACAACCTGCTCGGGCTGGTCGGCCCCTATCTGGCCTTCGGAATCCCGTTCGAGGTGCTGGTCCTGCAGTCGTTCTTCCGGCAACTGCCCGGGGAGCTCATCGAGGCCGCACGCATCGACGGCGCCAGCGAATGGCGGATCTTCTTCCGGCTGATCCTGCCGCTGTCGCTGCCCGCGCTGGTGACGGTTGCCATTTTGGACGCCGTCTCGACATGGAACGAGTTCCTGTTCGCCCTGATCGTGCTCAACTCCGACACCAGCAAGACCATCCCCGTCGGACTGCTCAACTTCCAGGGCCAGTTCGCCAACAACAACACCGGCCTGGCCGCCGGCATCCTCATCGCCGTCGTACCCATCCTGATCGCCTACGTCGTCCTGCAGAAATGGATCGTCGGCGGCCTCACCGCCGGCGCCACCAAGGGCTGACCCACCCACGGAGGTTCGCACCCATGTCCAGCCCACCAGTGCTCGGCGCAGGTATCTGGCACGTCGCCACCTATCTGGACGGGTACGCCACCGCGCTGCGCACGGCACAGTCCGCGCACGACGCGCTCGCCGCGCAGCGGCTCGTCCAGCAGGTGCTGGTCAGCTCGATGGCGGCCGAGGCATGAGCGCGTTGGCGGTCGAACACGTAACCATGCCCGTGCTCGGCCGGCTGGCGCCGCACGCGACCCGGGCGGAGCAGATCGCGCACATCGCCGAGGCGGCGCGGCAGATCCGGATCCAGGATCTCAAGCTGGTGCATCATGCCGGTGCCGGGCAAAAAACCTGCACGCTTAATGTAGATCAAAAGCTTAACGCAAATGAAATAGA
>NZ_JBFAZH010000198.1:0-9042 GCF_040681735.1 Actinoplanes sp. NPDC051633
TAATCCGCCGCCCGTCGATCTGGAGAGCTTTTCGGCCTGTTTGTCAGCGCGGTCGCGGCTATTTCTTGGCGCGGTCGCGGAAGGTCCAGCTGCTGTCGGTGGTGGGCATCCGGCGCGGGCCGGGCTCGCGCTGGCCCGGGATGAACGGGCCGTCGTCCGCCTCCTCCTCCGCGGCCAGGTCGGCCTGCAGCGAGCTGAGCCGCTCCCCCAGCGACGGTCCGCTGCTCGGCGGGAGCGGCGTGACCACCGGCGGCGGGTAGGACGGCTGAGCGGATTGAGCGGGGTGGACCGGCTGGACCGGCTGGACGGGCCGGGGCGGCGGGACCGGGGCCGGCGTCCGCGTACCCCCGAAAGCCGGCGCCGGCGCTCCCGGCCGCATCGCGGCCTCCTGACGCGCCGCGATGTACGCCAGGCCCGCGCGGTCCTCCTCGGTCGGCGCCGCCATCAACGAGTAGACGAGACCGAGCACACCGAAGATCACGGCCACGCCGATCGGGATGAGCAGCTGCGACGCGGTGGCCCCGGCGAGCGGAGTGATCGGGGCCTGGGTGCGCACGGACATCGCCGACATGCCGGTGAAGTGCATGCCGTTGACCGCGATCCCCATGATCAGCGCGGAGACGAAGATGATCAGCGGCTTGGTGACGGTCATCGTGAGCCAGAGCGCGACGGTCGCCGCGACCACGGCGATGGCCACCGACATCGCCACCCGGGTGGTGCTGTAGTCGATCGAGCCGTCCAGCCGCATCGCCGCCATGCCGGTGTAGTGCATCGCCGCCACGCCCAAGCCGGCCAGCACGCCGCCGATCACGATCCGGAGGCGCCGGGCTCCCGTGCCGAGCAGGGCGATGGACAGGCCGATGCCGACCGCCACCACCGCGATGATCGCGCTCGCCGCCGTCAGGCCGACGTCGTAGCGGATCGGCGAGCCGACCACGTCGAAGCCGAGCATCGCGACGAAGTGCATGGTCCAGATGCCGGTGCCGCCGATCGCGACCGCGGCCAGGCTCAACCACCAGATCCGTCCGCCACCGGTGGGCGCCTTCCGCAGCCGGACGGCGCAGACCAGGCCGAGCAACGACCCGAGCACCGAGAGTGCATAGCTGACGGTGGGCGTAACCCATCCATGACTCAGGTGATGGATCTCCGCCATTACCGTGGTCCCCTTCATTTAGATGTCCGGATGCATCCTGCCCTGACCCGTCTGATCTGCATAACTCTGAGATCCATACGACGCAGAATCAAGACGTTGGTACTACTCAAGTCCCGGCCGGACAGCTAAGTCACGCTTGCCTTATATAAGATGACGCTGATAGGTTGAGGCCGTGCACGCGTTCGACGTCCTCGGCGACCCGGTCCGCCGGCGCATCCTGGAGCTGCTCGCCGACGGCGAGATGACCTCCGGCGCCGTCACCGACATCATCCGGGCCGAGTTCGGCATCACGCAGCCGGCCGTCTCCCAGCACCTGCGCGTGCTGCGCGACAACGGTTTCGCGACGGTGCGCGCCGAGGGCACGAGGCGGCTGTACGCGGTGCAGGACACCGCGCTGCGCGAGGCCGACGAGTGGCTGAGCCGGTTCCGGCAGCTGTGGACGCCGCACCTGGACGCGCTGGCCACCGAGGTCGCGCGGGGAAAACGAGAGCGGCGACTGGCCGCTCCACGAGACCGGGAGAACGACCATGATTGACGTCAAGACCGAGATCGATGCGGTCTCCCGCTCCGTCGGCACGGCCGGCGACGCGCGGGTGTCCACGATGAGCCGGGTCTACCCGACCGGCATCGAGGACCTGTGGGACGCCGTGACCAGCGCCGAGCGCATCCCGCGGTGGTTCCTGCCGATCACCGGCGACCTCAAGGAGGGCGGCCACTACCAGCTCGAGGGCAACGCCGGCGGCACGATCACCCGCTGCGACCGGCCTCACGAGTTCTCCGCGACCTGGGAGTACGGCGACACCTCGAGCGACCTCACCGTGCGGCTGACCGCGGTCGACGAGGAGCACACACGCTTGGAGCTGGTGCACTCCGGCGTGCCCGACCCCGACTTCTGGGCACAGTTCGGGCCGGGCGCCACCGGGCTGGGCTGGGACGGCGGTCTGCTGGGCCTGTCGCTGTACCTGTCCGCGCCGGACCGGGAGGTCGACAAGGAGGCGGTGGCGGCCTGGATGGGCACCGACGAGGGCCGCGACTTCTGGCGGCGCAGCAGCGAGTCCTGGTATGCGGCGAACGTCGCCGCCGGCACCGACCCCGAGACCGCGCGGGGGATGGCCGACCGCACCTTCGCCGCCTACACCGGCGGATAGGAACTGGCGACCTATTCCAGGGCTTGCGGCGCGAGGTATTGGCGGTTGATCCGCAACGTGTCCGGGTCGGAGTCGAGCCGCCAGTTCTCGCCCTTGCTCTCGTGGAAGAACGCGATCTGGGTGAGCCGCGGGAAGCGGGTGGACTCGTACAGCGCCTCGTGCCAGAACGCCTTGTTCTTGTGCGGGGCGCAGCCGATCTCGCCGACCATGAACTCGGCCGTCGGGTGCAGCTTGGTCAGCCGGTGGTACATCGGCGCGATGATCTGCTCGGCGGCGTGCCGCGGTTTACCCCGCGCCGTCCACTCCTGGTTGTACCCGTCCACCCCGATCACATCGACCCACTCTCGACCGGGCCAGTAGTCCTCGGCGCGGTACTTCCCGATATCGATGTGGTTGGGGCAGAACATGAAGAAGACGTTGCCGGCCTGCACCCGCCGGGCCATCCCCACGATCCGCCGCCACGCCCGCTTCCAGTCGTTCGGACCGTTCACCGTCGCGTTCCGGCTGGCGGCGGCCCACGGATACCAATTTCCGTTGCTCTCGTGGAACAGCCGGATGATGACCCGGCCCGGGTAGCGCTTGGCGGCGACGAAATAGTCGGAGAAGTAGCGGTCGAGCAGGCCCCGGTTGATGTTCTCGAACGGGACCCCGAAGGCCTCCCAGCAGAGCATGCTGTCGTACGGCTGGTCGGGGCGGATCGCCGCGATCCGGTCCGCGGTGCCGGTGTCCCACGCGCCGAAGGACTGGAACCAGGAGAACACCGGGAGCCTGGTGTAGAGCAGGCCCTCGAGCCGGACGTGGTCGTCGACCAGGCCGTGCCCCTGTCTCGCCCATGCGCCGAACCGCACGCGCTGGGCGATCGGGCCGGTCGTCGGACGTTTCGAGGTGGGCACGATCGACGGCAGGGCCGGCCCGGACGGCGCCGCGGACGACGGCGGCCCAGTGCGCGGCGCCGCGGCCGGGCTCTCGTCGCCGGGCGTCGTGCACCCGGCCAGAGTGGCGGCGGCACCGGCCGTAGCGATCTCCAACAGTCGGCGGCGCCTCACGACGACGAATGTAGCTTCCCGCGGAAATGTCGGTGGGGTGGGGCAAGATGCAGACACTGCAGACAAGGGGGTTTGTGAGATGACGAAGGTCAGGCTTCTGGTGGGTACGCGCAAGGGCGCGTTCACCATCACGTCCGACGCCGCCCGCAAGGACTGGCAGGTGAGCGGGCCGCATTTCGGCGGCTGGGAGGTCTATCACGTCAACGGGTCGCCGGCCGCGCCCGATCGACTGTGGGCGTCGGCCTCGGGCGGGTGGTTCGGGCAGGTCATCCATCGGTCCGAGGACGGCGGCACGACCTGGGATCCGGTGGGCAACGACTTCGCGTACGAAGGCTCGGTCGGCGACCACCTCTGGTATGACGGGACGCCGCGTCCGTGGGAGTTCAAGCGGATCTGGCATCTCGAGCCGTCGCGGACCGACCCCGACACCGTGTATGCCGGTGGCGAGGACGCCGCGCTGTACAAGTCGACCGACGGCGGTCAGAAATGGACCGAGCTCACCGGTTTGCGTAACCATCCGACCGGCCCGCAGTGGCAGCCCGGCGCCGGCGGCCTGTGCCTGCACACGATCATCCTGGATCCGGCGAGGCCAGACCGGATCTTCGTGGCGATCTCCGCGGCCGGCGCCTTCCGCACCGACGACGGCGGGCAGACCTGGCAGCCGATCAACCGCGGGCTGCGCTCCGGCGGGATCCCCGATGAGGACGCCGAGGTGGGCCACTGTGTGCACCGCCTGGCGCAGCACCCCAGCCGGCCCGAGACGCTGTTCATGCAGAAGCACTGGGACGTCATGCGCACCGACGACGCCGGTGAACAGTGGCGGGAGATCAGCGGTGATCTGCCGACCGACTTCGGCTTCCCGATCGCGGTGCACGCGCACGAGCCCGAGACGGTCTACGTGGTGCCGATCAAGAGCGACTCCGAGCACTACGTTCCCGACGGCAAACTGCGCGTCTACCGCAGCCGCGGCGGCGAGGAGCGGTGGGAGCCGCTGACCAACGGCCTGCCGCAGGAGAACTGCTACGTCAACGTGCTCCGCGACGCGATGTCGGTGGACACGCTGGACGACTGCGGCATCTACTTCGGGACCACCGGCGGGCAGGTGTACGGGTCGTCCGACGGCGGCGACTCGTGGGCGCCGATCGTGCGGGACCTGCCCACGGTGCTGTCGGTGGAAGCCCAGGTGCTGCCGTGATCCGAGTGGTGCTGCCGCCGCACCTGCGCACCCTGGCCCGGGTCACCGGTGAGATCTCGGTGGAGGTCGACGAGCCGGTGACCCAGCGGTCGGTGCTGGACGCGGTCGAGGGTCGCTATCCGATGCTGCTGGGGACGATGCGGGACAGGCGCACCGGCGAGCGCCGCCCGCTCGTGCGCTTCTTCGCGTGCGAGGAGGACTTGTCCAATGAGTCCCCCGACGCGCCGCTGCCGCAGCCGGTCGTCACCGGGAAAGAGCCGTACCTCGTCGTCGGAGCAATGGCAGGTGGTTAGCAAACCTTCTTGTGAATGCTTTTTAGAATGGCTCCAGATGAAACTTTAAGATTGCCTTAAGTCATTGCCTGGACGAGCTTTCTTGCATTTGGTGTGCAACCCTGCAGTCCGCCGTTCGCCGTGGCATGGACGCCATGGCCGGCGATTCGGGCAATAGGGGGCCGGTAGAATGGCAAGAAAAGCAAGCACGACACTGGTGGCCGCACTGATGATCCCGGTGCTGGCGTCCTGTGGAGTGGTTGGTGGAAAGAAGGACGAGGGCGGGGACGCGGGCAGCAACTCCGGCCTCGGCAACGCCTCGGGCAATGAGGACGCCAGCGCCGGGCAGGGGGATGCGCCGGCCGGCACGCAGTCGTTCGACATCAACAAGACGGTCTGGTATTCGGGGATGAAGCTCACGTTCGGGAAGCTGACCTACGACCCGGCGAAGGAGTATCCGGAGGCGAAACTCGCCATCGACACCACGGTGGAGAATGTCAGCCCGACCAGCGTGCAGGGCAGCCCGACCTTCACCATCAAGGCGAACGGCAAGTTCCTCGAGGGCCGGTTCAACGACGACCTTCGCACCGTGCCCGCGGGCGAGACCGGCAAGACGACCGTCGACTTCCAGCTCATCGGCACCGACCAGGAGCCCGGCGATCTCTCCGCGGCGGAGCTGCAGGTGGGCGACAGCAAGTCGGTGAACGCGGTGGTCCCGTTCGGGGCCGGAGGTGAGCTGGTGGATCTGGCGCCGACGGTGCTGCTCGACAAGCCGATCTCGAAATCGACCAAGTACGGCAAGGTCACCTGGAACAAGTGCTCGCTGGAGGGCTACTTCCCCTCCGACCACGAGCAGGTCGAGAAGGACATGCGGGCGGTCGTCTGCTACCTCGACATGCAGCAGACCGTCGCCATGCCCGCCGGTGAGGCGGTCGACCAGGGCAACTTCATCCTCCGGGTGCCGGACGGCTCGGTGGTGGCCGCCGACGAGGGTCCGATCCAGGCCTTCTACCGGAAGCAGAAGATCACCGACACCGAGGTCGCGTTCAAGATCCGGTGGCCCGCGCCGGGCACGTACAAGATGGAGGTGGAGTTCGGCGAGGGAAAGTCCACCATTCCGCTGACCATCGCCGATTCGTAATTCGAGATGGCGCGTTCGCAAACAGGGCATTGATGCCCGTCCATGATCGCCGGGGGCCGCACTAGGCTCCCGGCATGCGCTTTCTCGCCGCCGTTCTCGTGACCGTCCCATTGCTTGTCGCGTCGCCGGCCTCGGCGGCTCCGGCGTACACCATCACGGTCGACTCCGCCGCCGACGGCCCGCAGATCAACGACCGCATGTACGGCGTGTTCTTCGAGGACATCAACTCGGCGGCCGACGGCGGTCTCTATGCCGAACTGGTCCGGAACAGGTCGTTCGAGTTCCGGCCGGTGGACAACCCGGCCTATACCGCATTGACCGGCTGGTCGGCGTCCGGCACGGCGACGGTCGCCGAGGACGACGGCCGGATGAACGAAAGCAATCGCAGCTATCTGCGACTGTCCGCCGGCTCGTCGGTGACCAACGGCGGCTACTCGGGCGGCATCGCCGTCGACGCCGGCGCCAGGTACGACTTCTCGGTGTGGGCCCGCGGCGAAGCCTCGCTGACGGTGACACTGCACGACGCGACCGGCCGGGCGCTGGCGCGGCCGTTGTCGATCGCTTCGCATGGCGACGCGTGGACGAAGCACACCGGCGTCCTGCGTGCCACGGCCGGTTCCGATGCCGGGCGGCTGACGGTCGCCACGAGCGGCGACGCGGCGGTCGACATGGTGTCGCTGTTCCCCCGCGACACCTTCCGGGGGCGGGCGAACGGGCTGCGACGCGACCTGGCCGAGAAGGTGGAGGCACTGCACCCGGGCTTCGTACGCTTCCCCGGCGGCTGCCTGGTCAACACGGGCAGCATGTACGGATACGACGAGGCCTCGAACTATCCGCGGGCGCGCGCGTACCAGTGGAAGGAGACCGTCGGGCCGGTCGAGACGCGGGCGACCAACGCCAACTTCTGGGGCTACAACCAGAGTTACGGGCTCGGCTACTACGAGTACTTCCAGTTCTCCGAGGACATCGGCGCGATGCCGTTGCCCGTCGTGCCGGCGCTGGTCACCGGGTGTGGGCAGAACCGCGCGACCGAGGACGAGGCGCTGCTGCAGCGGCACATCCAGGACACGCTAGACCTGATCGAGTTCGCCAACGGCCCGAAGACCTCGACGTGGGGTGCGCTGCGGGCGCGGATGGGACACCCACGACCGTTCGGGCTGACCCACGTCGCGGTCGGCAACGAGGAGAACCTGCCGGACCAGTACTTCGCCAACTTCCTGCGCTTCCGGTCCGCGATCAACGCGGCGTACCCGTCGATCACCGTCATCGGCAACACCGGGCCCGACGACCAAGGGGTGACCTTCGACCGGCTGTGGGCACTCAACCGGCAGGCCGGCACGGCGATGGTCGACGAGCATTACTACAACAGCCCGGCATGGTTCCTGCAGAACAACCGGCGCTACGACAGCTACGACCGCGCCGGGCCGAAGGTCTTCCTCGGCGAGTACGCGTCGCAGAACCACCGCTTGTTCAACGCGCTGTCCGAGGCGGCGTACATGACGGGCCTGGAACGCAACGCCGACGTCGTGCGGATGGCCTCGTATGCGCCGCTGCTGGCCCATGTGGACAACACCCAGTGGACGCCGGACATGATCTATTTCGACAACAACGCCTCGTGGGGCTCGGCCAGCTATCAGGTGCAGAAGCTCTTCATGAACAACGTCGGCGACCGGGTGGTGCCGTCGCGGGCCACCGGCGCGGTGGTCGAGCCGCAGCCGATCACCGGCTCGATCGGGTTGTCGACGTGGGCGACGGCGGCCCGCTATGACGACATCCGGGTCACCACGCCCGACGGGACCGAGGTCTTCAGCGAAGACTTCTCGGCCGGCGCCGCGCGGTGGTCGCCGGTGCGCGGGAACTGGGCGGTGACCGACGGGGCGTACGCGCAGACCGACACCGCCGCGGAGAACGCCCTGACCACGGTCCGCGACCTGAACCTCGGCGACTACGACATGACCCTGACGGCGACGAAGACGGCCGGCAACGAAGGGTTCCTGATCGCCTTCGGGGTCAAGGACACCAACAACCTGTACTGGTGGAACCTCGGCGGCTGGAACAACACGCAGGGCGCCGTGGAGAAGATGACCGACGGGGCGAAGGAGCAGTTGTTCACCCGGCCGGATCGCGTGGAGACGGGCCGGACTTACAACCTCAAGATCTCGGTACGCGGAACGCAGGCGCAGCTGTTCGTCGACGGTGAGCTGTGGGGGTCGGTCTCGGACAACCGGGCGTCGGAGCCGTTCGCGCAGGTGGTGACCTCGGACTCCGGCACCGGTGAGTTGCTGGTCAAGGTGGTGAACGCGCAGTCCTCCCCGGCCGTGACGGCCATCGACCTCGGCGGCCGGCGGGTCGCGGCGCGGGCGACCCGGACGGTGATCGCCGGCGACCCGGCGGCCCAGAACACGGCGACCTCCCAGCCGGTCCTTCCGGTGACCACGACGGTCAGCGGGATCGCGCCGACCTTCACCCACACCTTCCCGGCGAACTCGGTGACCTTCCTGCGGATCCGTCAGCGCTAGGCCGTCCTTAATAACGCGCGGTCGCCGGTGGTGCTGGCTAGGCTTTCCGGTCGTGCCTGTCGCTCGCCTCATGCCGTACGTGGTCGGGGCCGTCACCGTCCGGCTGGCCGACGAGGGTGCGCGGATCGCGCTGCTGGTGTTCGCGCTCGATCGGATCGACTGGGACGGCGCCGGTGGGCTGCTCGTCGCCGGGCTGATGCTGCCGCATGTTCTCGCCGCGCCCGGTGTCGGCGTGCTGGCCGACCGGGTACGGCGGCCGGCGCTCGTCATCGGTGCTCTGGCCCTGGGGTTCGCGCTGTCGCTGGCGCTGACCGCCGTCACCCTCGGCCATGTGCCGTTCTGGCTGTCGGTGCTCGTCGTGCTGCTGGGTGGCTCGTGCGGGCCGGCGCTCACCGGCGGGCTGAGCAGTCAGTTGTCCCGGCTCACCGCGCCGGGGTCGCGGGCCCGGGCCTTCGGGGTGGACTCGCTGACGTACAACATCGCCGGGATCGCCGGGCCCGCCCTGGCCGGGGTGGTCGCCGGCTTCGCCGGGCCGGTCGCCGCCTGTCTGGTGATGGCCGGGCTGGCC
>NZ_JBFAZH010000199.1:0-9008 GCF_040681735.1 Actinoplanes sp. NPDC051633
GTCTGTCGGTGCGGGCTGAGCCGCCTCAGCGGGCTCAGCGGCCCCGGCGGGTCCGTACCTCTTCGAGACGCTCGTTCAGGATGTCCTCGAGCTCCGAGATGGACCGGCGCTCGAGCAGCATGTCCCAGTGCGTACGCGGGGGCTTTGCCTTCTTCTGCTCCGGCTCGTTGCCGTCGACCAGGCGCGCGACGCTGCCGTCGAACTTGCACTCCCAGGTCATCGGCACCTCGGCGTCGACGGCGAACGGCACCTCGAACTGGTGGCCCTTCACGCACAGGTACTCGCGTGTCTGCCGGGGGGCCAGCTCGGTGTTGCGGTCGGACTCGTAGCTGACTGCGCCAAGACGGCTGCCGCGCAGCATGCGTTCGCCCATGATCGGCTTTCCCCTCGCTCGTGGTGCTGCTTCCGTTGGTGTAACGAAAGGGACGGTCGCGAGATTCCAGCGACCCGTCCATGCTGAGTCATCGTGTGTCGGCGGTGTTAACGCTTACGAGCGTAGCGGCCCGCGACGCTGACCTGTCATTCCGCGACCGTCCCGAAGCAGCCCTTGATCCGTTTTTGGGCCTGTATGCACGGTCTCCACATCTTGCGATTTAAGTCACGCACCTCAGATGGCACCGTTTTTCGCGGCCGATTCACCTGAACAGCGGCAAGATCACGATCTGGGAGCGATCGCACGCGGGCGCGCCGTCATCCCCTCCGGGAGCCCCGGATGAACTGGTCGACCGCCGTCTCCACCACCCCGTCGAGCAGCTCGGACGCCACCAGGCTGCCGTTGATCAGCGTCGCGATGCCCTGCAGGGTGGCGTACAGCACGATCCCGGCCCGCTGCGGATCGCCCGGCTCGAGCACCCCCTGTGCCTGGCCCTCCTCGATCAGCTCGTTCATCAGCCCGAACGGCGCGGCGGCCGCCGCGACGAGCCGGTCGGCGCCCTCGCGGTGCTTGGCCGTGAACATCAGCTCGAGCAGGGCCGCGTCCTCGGTGGCGAATCGCAGGTAGGCCGCCGCGACCGCGTGCAGCCGCGGCCCGAACTCCGCCCCGGCCCCGGCGAGCGCCGCACGCAGCTGGGCGTCCAGCCGCGCGAACCCCGCCTCGGCGAGCGCGTCCAGCAACGCCTGACGGTCGGGGAAGTGCCGCCGCGGCGCGGCGTGGCTGACGCCGGCCTCGCGGGCCAGCTCCCGTAGTGAGAGCTGGTCGGCGCCGTATCGGCGCAGGCTGCGCTCGGCGGCGTCGAGCAGCGTCGCGCGCAGGTTTCCGTGGTGGTACGTGGGCACGGCGGTCATCGTAGCGGACGATGTTGCCGTTGACAGCATTGTTGTCACCGCATACATTGTTTCTCATGACAACATTCACTGCGGACTCCATCCCCGACATGGCCGGCCGCACGGTCGTCGTCACCGGTGCGAACAGTGGCATCGGGCGCGCCGCCGCCCGGGCGCTCGCCGCCAAGGGCGCACGCGTGGTCCTCGCGGTCCGCGACCCGGCCAAGGGCCACGCCGCCGCCCGGGCGATGACCGGCGACGTCGAGGTGCGCCGGCTCGACCTCGCCGACCTGCGATCGGTCCGGGCCTTCGCCGAGACGTACGCCGAGCCGATCGACGTGCTGATCAACAACGCGGGCCTGATGGTCCCGCCGCTGGGCCGCACCGCCGACGGTTTCGAGCTGCAGTTCGGCACCAACCACCTGGGCCACTTCGCGCTCACCAATCTGCTGCTCCCGCAGATCCGGGGACGGGTGGTCACCGTCTCGAGCAGCGGGCACCGCGCGGGCCGGATCGACTTCGACGACCTCAACTGGGAGCGCCGGCCGTACCGCGCGTTCCGGGCCTATGCCCAGTCGAAGCTGGCGAACCTGCTCTTCACCGCCGAGCTGCAGCGCCGGCTCACCGAGGCCGGCTCGCCCGTGCTCGCGACCGCCGCGCACCCCGGCATGTCGGCCACCAACCTCCTCGGCCACCTGGAGCGCGACCGGTCGCTGCTGCACCGCCTCCAGACGGCCCTCAGCCGCTTCGCCCAGAGCGACGCGGACGGCGCGCTACCCACGCTGTACGCCGCGGTGGCCGACGTCCCCGGCGGGAATTACGTGGGCCCGGACGGGTTCCTGGAGGGCCGCGGCTCGCCCAAGCTGGTCGGCCGTTCGAAGGCCGCCCGCGACGGTGCGTCGGCCCGCCGGTTGTGGACGGTTTCCGAGCAGCTGACCGGTGTTACCTTCCCCGCCGTGGCTTCGAATTCCGTTTGACCGCACCGGCACGATGCTGGTGTGCGTACCTTCGAGGATCTCGTCGACGAGGCCGCCGCGACCGACGTGTCCGGCTGGGGCTTCGAGTGGCTGGACGGGCGCGCGACCGAGGAGCGGCCGCCGTGGGGCTACGCCCGCCAGCTCGCCGCCCGCCTCGGCCGTCTGGCCGATCTGGCCCGGTCCGCCCGCGTCGCCCCGGCCCTGGACATCGACACCGGCGGCGGCGAGGTGCCGCACCTGCCGCCCGGCATGGTCGTCACCGAGGGATGGCGCCCGAACGCCGAACGCGCCCACCGCCTGCTCTCGCCCCGGGGCGTGACCGTGGTCGAGGTCGAGCAGGGCCGGCCCCTGCCGTTCCGGGACGGCGGCTTCGAGCTGGTGAGCAGCCGGCATCCGGTCGATCCGGACTGGTCCGAGATCACCCGCGTCCTGGCCGCCGGCGGCACGTATTTCGCCCAGCACGTCGGGCCGGCGTCCGCGTTCGAGCTGATCGAGTAGTTCCTGGGCCCGCTGACCCGGGAGCGGCTCGGCCGTGATCCCGAGCGCGAGGCCGCGGCGGCGCGGGCGGCCGGTCTGCACATCGTGGACCTGCGGACGGCGCGCTGCCGGATGGAGTTCTTCGACATCGGCGCCGTCGTCTACGTGCTGCGCAAGTGCGTCTGGTGGGTGCCCGGCTTCACTGTCGACCGGTACGCCGGCGCCCTCCGGCGGCTCGACGCGCACATCCGGGAGCACGGCTCATTCGTGGCCCACTCCACGCGCACCCTGGTCGAGGCCCGCCGCGGCTGATCGGCGCGGCGGCGGCGCCGAGCGCGCCGCGCCCAGCGTGGACAGCGCCGAGGCCAGGTCGCTGATCTGCGCGGACAGCTGCGACGCGCGGTCGCCGGCCGCATCCGCCTCGCTGCGGGCCGCGGCCAGCCGTCGTTCCAGGTCGGCGATGTCGCGGGCGGCCGCCTGCCGCTCCCGCTCCGAGGTCGCTTCGAGATCGCCGAGGGTACGCCGGACCGCGGCCAGCTCGCCCGACGCCGTCGCCAGCTCCCCCCGGAGCGCCGACAGCTCTCCGCGCGCGGCCGACAGCTCCCCGCGATCCTTGTCCAGCTCGGCGCGGGTCTTCTGCAGCTCGGCTTCGGTCCGCGCGGCCAGCTCCCCGGCGTTGTCCGCGTCCTTGCGGGCGGTGGCGGCGTCCCGCTGAGCGATCCCCGCCTCGTGGCGGGCGTCGTCCAGGTCCCGGCGCAACGCCGCGGCCTCGGCTCGTACCCCCTCGAAGTCGGCCTTGACCGCGTCGCGGTCCGCCTCCGCACGAGCCTGCAGCGCCTCGGCCGTGCTCGTATCGCGGCGGGCCTCATCCCGCTCGGCCAGGGCGGCCCGCGCCTGCTCGACCGCGGCGCGCGTCTCCGTCTCGGCCTTCTCGACCGCTAGCCGCGACTGCGCGACGGCCTCCTCGGCCGCCGACCGGGCCTGCGCCGCCGCGGCCTCGGCCGACTCGGCGCGGTGCTGGGCCTCGTCGCGTTCGGCGGTGGCGGCCGCGGCGCGCTGGTTGGCGGCGGCGGTGGCGAGCTGGGCCTGGTCGGCGTCGCGGCGTGCCTCGTCGCGGTCGGCGTGTGCGGCGGCGACCTGGCGGGAGGTCTCGGCGCGGACGTCGGCGAGCTGCCGTTCGACACCGGCCGGGGACATCTCCTCGTGCAGCGCCTCGGTCAGCGTGTGCACGAGCTGGTCGAGCCGGTCGACGGTCTCCCAGGTGCGGGCGACCTGCCCGGCGAGACCGGGGGCGGCGCGGTGGCGCATGCGGACGTTGCGGGAGGCGCGCTGGCACTCGCCGTCGTTGTCGCGGCAGTAGCGGAACGGCCGCCCCGCCGAGACCCGCTGCGGAACCGGGCGGCCGCAGTGCGCGCAGGGGCGCGTCTCCTGCACCGTGGCGACGTTCTCGTCCATCGCCCAGAACCTAGCGCCGGACCGCGGGCCGATCCCGGCGACGCGCCCGATGGGCGGCTTCATCCTAGGACGCTCTACAGGAAGAGCTCCGAATCAAGAAGGAATCAACGGCACCACCAAAGACGATCTAGGAAACGACTTCCTGGAGTTGCTCGGCGGCGCGGTCCAGCTCGAGGCGCAACGTACGCAGGTCGTCGCCCACGCCGGTGGGCAGTCTGCCCTCGCGGGCGCAGTCCTCGATCCGCCCGCACACCTCCTGGACCGCGACCGCACCGATGTTGCCGGCCGCGCCCTTGAGGCTGTGCGCCACGTCCTCCACGACCCGCAGGTCCCCGCCGCGGTACGCCTCGTCCAGATCGGACACGTGCCGGGGCGCCCGGTTGAGGAAGGAGCCGACGAGGCGCCGGACCAGGGCGACCTCCGGTTCGCTGCCGTCGCCGGCCAGCTCGGCGAGGCGGCGGCCGATCGGGTCGGCCGGCACGCGCACCGGGGACGGGCGCTGCGGGGAAGGGGTCTGCGGGGAAGGGGTCTGCGGGAAAGGCGTGCCGGCGGCCACCCACCGGGTGAGGGTCTCGTCGAGCTCGGCGGGGTTGACCGGCTTGGTCAGGTAGTCGTCCATGCCGGCGGCGAGGCAGCGTTCCCGGTCGGCGACCAGGGCGCTGGCGGTCATGGCGATGATCGGGATGTGCCGGGTGGAGGTGCGGCGGATCTCGGCGGTGGCGGTGAAGCCGTCCATGCGGGGCATGCGGCAGTCCATCAGGATCGCGTCGTACTCGCGCCGGGCGTACATCTCGCAGGCCTCGACGCCGTCGTTGGCGACGTCGGTCTCGTAACCGAGACCGGTCAGGATGCCGGTGGCGACCATCTGGTTGATGTCGTTGTCCTCTACCAGCAGGATGCGGCCGCGGGCGGCAGCGGGCACGGCGGGCACGGCGGGCCGCGTGCTCGGGGCGACGGGTACGGGCACGACGGCGGCCATGCTCTGCGCGAGGAGGTCGTAGAGGGCGGACCGGTGCACGGGCTTGGGCAGGTAGGTGGGTGTGCCGATGCCTATACCGGTGCCGTGGTCGCCGGCCGGTGGGTTCTCGTTGAGCACGATGACGTGCACGGCGGGGATGTCTTCGTCGTCGGTGACGAGGCGGGCCAGGCCGGTGGTGTCGACGTCGCCGGGGTCGGCGTCGAGCAGCAGCAGGTCGTAGTGGCGGCCGTGGGTGGCGGCGTCGCGCAGGGTGTGCGGCGCGTCCGCGGCGGTGTCGATGGTGGTGACGGTCATGCCCCAGCGCCGCAGGTCGTCTTCCAGGGCGGCGTGGTCGGGGCCGCTGCCGGCGAGCAGGATGCGCAGGCCGGGTCCGGTGGTGAGGGCGCAGGTGGGGTCGCCGGTGGCGGTCTCGAAGGGGATCTCGCACCAGAAGGTGCTGCCCTGGCCGGGTTCGCTGTCGACGCCGATGGTGCCGCCCATGGCTTCGGTGAGCTGGCGGCTGATGGCCAGGCCGAGGCCGGTGCCGCCGTACGTGCGGGTGGTGGAGGCGTCGGCCTGGGTGAAGGGTTCGAAGAGGCGTCCGGCGTCGTCCGCGGTGATGCCGATGCCGGTGTCGGTGACCTCGAAGCGGACGATGACGGCGTCGGCGCCGGGGCGGGTGGGGATGAGGTCGGCGCGCAGGGTGACGCTGCCCCTGCCGGTGAACTTGACGGCGTTGCCGGCCAGGTTGATGAGGATCTGGCGGACCCGGCCGCCGTCGCCGCGGACGGTGCCGGGCAGGCCGGGGCCGCGGCGGGTGACCAGGGTGAGGCCCTTCTCGTCGGCGGCCGGTGCGATCAGCGCGGCGGTTTCGGCGAGGGTTTCGGCGAGGTCGAAGTCGTGGGCGTCGAGGACGATCTTCCCGGCTTCGATCTTGGAGAAGTCGAGGATGTCGTTGATGACGCCGAGCAGGGCGTTGCCGGCGGTGTGGATGCCGGTGGCGTAGCGGCGCTGCGCGGGGTCGAGGTCGGTGCTCATGAGCAGGCCGGCGAGGCCGAGGACGCCGTTCATGGGGGTACGGATCTCGTGGCTCATGGTGGCCAGGAACTCGCTCTTGACGCGGCTCTGGGCGAGGGCCTCGTCGCGGGCCTGTTCGACGTTGCGGGTGGCCTGGCGCAGGTCGGTGACGTCGAGGGAGACACCGCAGACGGCGAAGAGTTCCCCGTTGGCGTCGTGCAGGGGGAATTTGTTGCTCTCGTAGATGCGGCCGCGGCTGTCGGCCTCTTCGACGTGGATGGCTTCGTGGTGCGCGCGAATGTCGGCGGCTCGCCACGTGTCGGCGAGGGCGGGCTCGATGAGGTCGTCGGTGTTGCCGAGGATCTGGCCGGGTTGCAGGCCGAAGGCTTGTTCGAAGGTGGTGTTGGCGAGCAGGTACCGGCCGTCGAGGTCCTTGACGTAGATCAGCGACTGGCTGTTGGCGATGATGGCGCTGAGCATGCCGGCCTGGGCGTCGCGTTCGGCTTCGGCTTCGGCGCGGCCCTCGGCGACGCGTTCGCGCAGTTCGATGTCGTGGCGGCGTCGTTCCTCGGCCGGGTCGACGAAGAGAGCGCCGGTGCCGCCGAGCAGGACGGCGTAGCTGCGGCGCAGCGTCCAGTAGTAGATGCCGACCAGTGCGGTGGCGACGTCCCAGACGGCAGTGGGCCACAGGCTCCAGCCGGCGACGTCGTGGATCTGGTGGTTCGGGGTGAGGGCGGATTGCCAGTACATGGCGGCGTGCAGGGCGTGGCCGACGGCGCAGCTGAAGAAGATGAGGGCGGTGGCGACGGCGAGGCGGTTGGTGCACAGTTGTCCCGCGCGTACCAGCGGCACCAGGATCGCCATGCAGATGGCCGCGTACGCCACGGCGATGACGACGTTGCCGGCGAGTGCCCATTGCTGCGCCACGTAGGGCTGTTCGGCTGCTTTCCGGTTGCGCTTAGGGCAGGTTCGGGCCGGGTGCGGCGGGATGGACCGCGGCGATGACGCGGTGGGACCGTCCGCCGGGCGTGTCGTAGCGGGCGCTCAGGTCGTCGACGGCCTTGGTGAGCTCGTCGGCGAAGGCGGCTCGTTCGGCGGCGGAGGAGAAGCGGATCTCGGTGTCGAGGGCGTAGGTGGCGACGCGCTGGTTGGCCTTGGCGGCGCCGGTGAGCAGGGCGCCGACGTCGCGGACCAGGCGGGCGGCGAGGGCCAGCAGCCAGCGGGGGGAGTGGCGGTCGGGGTTGCGGGCGGGGTCGGGGGCGACGGCGGCCGCGGCGGCGGGGGAGATGACGTACGAGGCGGCGGTGGCCTGGAGCATGCGTTCGGTGACGTTGCCTTTGCGGCGTTCCTCGACGAGGCGGAGCAGGCCGTGGGCTTCGAGGGTGCGGAGGTGGTAGTTCACCTTCTGCCGGGGGAGCCCGATCTTGGCGGCGAGCATGGTCGCCGAGCCGGGGGTGACCAGTTCGGCGAGGAGCCGGCTGCGGATGGGGTCGAGGGACACTTCGGCGGCGGCGGGGTCCTCGATGACGGCGACGTCGTCCATGGTGATCCACTCAAGCACTTCTTCGTCGTGCGGAAAAGAAAGGTTGTCCACGTCTTCGCTCGTCGCGGGCGCGGCGGGGCGGCGCTCAGCTGAGCGACAGGTGCCAGCGGCCGGACCGGTGGGTGAGGTGCACGGTGGCCAGCGGTGCGACCTCGATGGTCCAGATGCCGTCGGCGGGCAGTCTCAGGGCGTGGGCGACGGCGGCGCGGACGACGGTGGGGTGGGCGACGGCGACCAGCGTCTGGCCGGCCTGTTGGTCGAGCCAGGCGCCGGCGCGGTCGCGGACGTGGGTGAGGGATTCGCCGCCGGGTGGCGTGTACCCCGGGTCGCTGAGCCATTCGTGCAGGTCGCCGGGGTCGATGTCGGCGAGGGATCGGCCGTCCCACTCGCCGTAGGGCGGGTCGGCCAGGGCGTCGGCAGTGGCGGCGAGGCCGCCGAGGGCCGCGGCGGTCTGGCGTGCGGCGCGGGAGGGTGCGGCGACCCATGCGGGTACGCGGGCGAACCGTGGTGCCAGGGCGGCGGCCGCGTTACGCCCGCCCTCGTCGAGGTTCTGGTCGCCGCCGAACAACGCTTGCCGCAGGGCGGGTGTCGGTGCGGCGGCGACCAGTCGTAATCCGTTCACGCTGCAGGTTCCAGAGCCTTCCGTCGTGCCGTCGCCGATCGGGTCAGCAGCGCGCCGAAGCCGAGCCCGAGGGCCGTCCACAGCACCACCTGGGTGCCGAGGGAGGTGATCCGGAAGTTCCACAGCAGGCTGGCGGGGAACGTGTCGGGAACCTCGTCAACGGTGGGCAGCAGCGTATAGCCGATCGCCACGACGATGAGGAACGCCCCCACGCCGGTGAGCGGGCGGGCCCAGTCGGTGCGCACCGCCCGGAACGCCACCGTCGCCGCCCAGACGGCGACCAGGCCGATCACCAGGATCGACAGGTAGCTGATGGTGCGCTGGTTGATGGTGGACGGGTCGCCGACGGCCGGTGGGCTGGGCGGGTATTTCACCCAGGGCACCAGGACGATGCCGACCAGGGCGGCCCCGGCGAGGGTGAGCGCGGCCCGGGAGTCGTCGGCGGTGCGCAGCCGGCGGCGCAGCAGCGCGTAGGCGACGGCGAGCAGGCCGCCCATCGCGACGCCGTACAGGCCGGTGGCCAGGAACAGGCCACCCTTCTGCTCGGTGCGCGAGACCGGCTCCTCCTCGGGCGAGGCGCCCGGTGCCGGCGCCGGCGCGTTCGCCTCCTCGATGGCGATGGCGGCGTCCACCGCGGGTTCGCCGAAGGTGTAGGCGAAGACGCCGGCCAGCAGACCGGCGATCAGGCCCGCGAGC
>NZ_JBFAZH010000200.1:0-8956 GCF_040681735.1 Actinoplanes sp. NPDC051633
CCCGGATCGCGGCCGCCGCCCTCGCCGACACGATCGACGCGGTGACGGCATGCCGCGCGGTGAGCCGCACCCTCGTCCTGGACGGCGCCCACCCGGTGCCGCTCGGCTGGCGCAGCCGGCCGCAGTGCGGTGCGGGCCTTCCCGAGCGGCTGTCTCGCGCGTACGTCGACGGTCCGAGCCTGCTCGTCGGCATGGACACGCCCCAGCTCACCGCGGATCTGCTGGACGCGGCGACGAACCGGCTCGGCCACGCCGACGCGGTGCTCGGCCCGGCGGCCGACGGTGGCTGGTGGGCGTTGGGGCTGCGGAATCCCGCGCACGCCGCCGTGCTGCGCCGGATCCCCACCTCCACCGCGACCACCGGCGCGGACACGCTGGCCGCGCTACGCCTGCTCGGCCTGCGGGTGGAGCTGCTGCCGGAGCTGTCCGACGTGGACACCATGGCGGACGCCGGAGCCGTTGTCGCCCTGTGCCCGCCGACCGGCCGTTTCCCGGCGGTTCTGGCCCGCATCACCGCGGCCGCACCGGTCGCCGGAGGTGTGCGATGACGGCGACCGCGCATGTCGATCGCCCGGCCGCCCGGCCCGTGCTCGCGATCTACGACGCCGCGCTTCGCCGCGCTCATTCCGGTCGCCCGGCGGCATTGACCTTGCGCGACGACCGCGGCGACGACCACGGGCTGGACCCGGCCGCCTGGTGCCGCGACGCGACGCCGGGCGACGACGGGCTGCTGGCACGCTGCGCCGGGCCGACCCTCGACGTCGGCTGCGGACCGGGCCGGCTCACCGCCGCCCTGAACCGCGCCGGTCACCCGGCGCTGGGCATCGACATCAGCGCCGCCGCCGTCCAGCTCGCCCGGCGGCGCGGAGCCACCGCCCTGCGCCGCGACGTGTTCGATCCGCTGCCCGGGCACGGCCGGTGGCGGCACCTGCTGCTCGCGGACGGCAACATCGGCATCGGCGGCGACCCGGCCCGCCTCCTGCGTCGCTGTGGTGACCTGCTCGCGCCGGCCGGGCGGCTGCACGCCGAGGTCGGCGCCCCCGGCACCCGGAGCTGGTCGGGCCCGGCCAGCATCCGCGCCGACCACGCCGACCATGCCGGCGACGCGGCGCACAGCGCGGAATTCCGCTGGGCCGCGGTCGCCGCGACCGATCTGAGCGCCCACGCCGCCGCGGCCGGCCTGCGGATCCTCGGCTTCTGGACGGAGGCGAACAGATGGTTCACCACCCTGACCCGGTCGTGAAGCCGGCCGGCCGATGGCACCGCCTCGCGGACCGGCAGCTCCCCGCCCCGCCGGAGACACTGCGCCGCGGGCCGCTGCGCCGCGGAGCCTTCCCGTCCCGGGCGCGATCCGCGCGGTTGACCAGCCAACTCGGCGTCGCGCTGGCCGTCTCGTTCGGGATCTGCATGCTGACCGGCGTGCTCAGCCACTTCATCCAGCATCCGCCCGGGTGGTTCGGGTGGCCGTCGCGGCCGGTCGGTCTCTATCGGGTCACCCAGGGACTGCACGTGGCGACCGGGCTGGCCACCGTACCCCTGCTCGGGGTGAAGCTCTGGTCGGTGTATCCGCGCCTGTTCGCCTGGCCGCCGGCGCGGACGGTGGCCCACGCCGCCGAGCGCCTGGGCGTCGCCGTGCTGGTCGCGGCGGCGCTGTTCCAGGTGGTCAGCGGCGTGTTCAACGTCGCCCGCTGGTACACGCCCTTGCCGTTCTTCTTCACCGCCGGTCACTACCGGGTGGCCTGGCTCGCCATCGGCGCGCTGCTCGTCCACCTCGGCGTGAAGCTGCCGATCGTCCGCGCCGCCCTGCGTCGGGTCCGCACCGCGACCGGACCGCGGCTGCGGCGGCGCGTCGTGCTGGGCGCCGCCGCGACCGCCGCCGGTGTCGTCACCCTGGGCACGGTGGGACAGACCGTCACACCGCTGGCCGCGGTGTCCCCCCTGGCGCCCCGGCGCCCCCGCGAAGGACCGCAGGGCCTGGCCGTGAACAAGACCGCCGCCGGCGCCGGCGTCCGCGACGCGGCCCTCGACCCCGGCTATCGGCTCGCCGTCGCCGGCCCAGGCCGTACCGTCGCGCTGAGCCTCGCCGACCTCACCGCGCTGCCGCAGCACACCGCCGTGCTGCCGATCGCCTGCGTGGAGGGGTGGAGCGCCACCGCGACCTGGACCGGGGTACGCCTGCGCGACCTCGCCGCGCTCGTCGGCGCCGACCCGGACGATGCCGAGGCCGTCGTCGAATCCCTGCAGACCGGTGGCCGGTATCGCACCTCGACCGTGCCGCCGCCGCACCTGCGGGACCCGTGGACGCTGATCGCCCTGCGGCTCAACGGCGCGGTCCTGCACGTCGACCACGGCTATCCGGCTCGGCTCATCGCCCCGAACCGCCCGGGCGTCCTGCAGACCAAGTGGCTCGGCCGCATCACCGTGCGCAGCGATCGCGAGGGCGGATCGTGAGGCGCGCGCTGATCGCGACCGGCCTGCTCGCGATGGGGTACGCCGTCGCCGGCGCCCTCACCGACCCGGACGTCCAGCCGATCGGCGTCGTGATCTTCCTGGTCGCCGTCCTCGTCGCGCACGACGGCATCCTGCTGCCCGCGATGATCGGCGTCGGCGCGCTGATCGGCCGCCTGCCCGACCCGGCGCCGGTCCGTATCGCCGCGGTCACCTCGGCGGCCGTCGCACTGGTCGGGGTCCCGCTGCTGATCGGGTCCGCCGGCGTCCCCGCGTCCCGGCTGCTGCTCGTTCTCGGCCTGGTGTGGGCCGGCGCGCTCGTGGTGACGCTGGTGCGCCGCAACCGTAAGGGGTCGGAAGGCTCTTCCCCGGTCCCGGATCGGTAGCGTGGTGCGGGTGGCACATTCCGTACTCGTCGTGGATGACGACCCGACCGTCAGCGACGTCGTCCGCCGCTATCTGGAGCGGGACGGCTGCCGGGTCCGGCTGGCCTTCGACGGCCACGACGCCCTCGCGGCCGTCGCCGAGGAGGTGCCCGACCTCGTCGTCCTCGATCTGATGATGCCCGGGGTCAGCGGCCTCGACGTCTGCCGGCAGCTGCGCCGTGACCTGCCGGACCTGCCCGTCGTCATGCTGACCGCCCTCGGGGAGGAGGCCGACCGGGTGGCCGGCCTCGAGGTGGGCGCCGACGACTACGTGACCAAGCCGTTCTCGCCCCGCGAGCTGGTCCTGCGGATCCGTTCGGTGCTGCGGCGGACCGCCCCGGCCACCCCGGCGGCGCCGGCCGTGCTCACCGACGGCGACCTGACCGCGGACACGGGGCGCCGGGTCGCCCGGCTGAGCGGGCGGCCCCTGACCTTGACGGTGCGCGAGTTCGATCTGCTGGCGTTCCTGCTGAAGAACCCGGCGCGGGCGTGGTCGCGGGCCGAGCTGCTGGAGCAGGTGTGGGGCTGGCAGTTCGGCGACCAGTCCACCGTGACCGTGCACGTCCGCCGGCTGCGGGAGAAGATCGAAGCCGATCCGGCCGCTCCGCGCCGCATCGTCACGGCGTGGGGCGTCGGCTACCGCTACGAGCCGGCCGCATGAACGACCTGCTGCTGATCGGCACGTACGCGCTCGTCGCCGGCGCCGCCGTGGCCGGCGCCGGTGCGGTGGTCCTGCGTCTGCTGAGCCGCCGGTCGATCGCCGTGCACATCTGTGTGCTGATCGCCGTCACCGTCGTCGCGGTCGCCGCCGGCGTCGTCGCCGTGTCCTGGGCGATGTTCCTGTCCGCCCACGACCTGCAGGTGGTGCTGCTGACCGTCGTCGCCGCGGCCGTGGTCAGCCTCGGCGTCGGCGCGGTGTTCGGCCGCCGCCTCGCCGCCGCCGCCGTGTGGGCCGCCGAGGCCCGGGCCACCGAGCGCCGCCTCGAGGCCGGCCGCCGTGACCTGGTCGCCTGGGTCTCGCACGACCTGCGCACGCCGCTCGCCGGGTTGCGGGCGATGGCGGAGGCGCTGGAGGACAACGTCGTCGACGACCCGGGCACGGTGGCCGAATATCACCGGCGGATCCGGGTCGAGGCCGACCGGATGAGCCGGCTCGTCGACGATCTGTTCGAGCTGTCCCGCATCAACGCGGGCGCGCTGCGGCTCGCGCTGTCGACCGTGCCGCTGGCCGACGTCGTCTCGGACGCCATCGCCACCACCGCCCCCTTGGCCGCCCGCCGCCGGGTCCGGATCCTCGCCGCCGAGTCGGGCTGGCCCGTGGTGACCGGCAGCGAGCCGGAGCTGAGCCGGATCGTGGCGAACCTGTTGGTCAACTCGGTGCGGTACACCCCGGCCGACGGCACGGTGCACATCGCGGCGGGGATGGACCACGGCGACGCGTGGCTCACCGTCTCCGACTCGTGCGGCGGCATCCCGGAGGCGGACCTGCCGCGGATCTTCGACGTGGCGTTCCGCGGCGAACGAGCCCGCACCCCGCAGAGCCCGGGCGCCACGGCCGGCGGCGGTCTGGGGCTCGCGATCGTCCGGGGTCTGGTCGAGGCCCACGGCGGCCGGGTCCACGCGCACAACACCGAGGGCGGCTGCCGCTTCGAGGTACGCCTGCCGGTCGCCCGGGCCTGACCGTCCTATCGGCGGGTGTACTCGAGGATCCGGCCGAGGTCGCGGAAGCCGGCGGCGGCGTACACCCGCTCGGCCATGGGTGTCGACTGGAGGGTCGCGGTCGTGCATCCCCGCTTCCGTCCTTCGTGGACCTGGTGCATGGTGAGGGCCGTGCCCAGTCCGCGTCGCCGGGCGTGTTCCGCGGTCCCGACGTTGTAGATCCCGCAGTCGCCGTCGAAGTCGTAGGCCAGGGCGGCCGCCACGATCTCGCCGTCGATCCGGGCGACCTGCACGTGGAACGCGGCGTGATCGGCCCCCGGGAGGAAGTTCGGTGGCAAACCCTCGAACGTCAGATATTCGGACCAGTGGGCCGGCCCGAACCGGATCTCCGCCGGGACCGGGCGGAGGTCATCGAGGTGCATGCCCATCGCGCGAGTGGTCTCCTCGACGGCGTAGCCGCGCCGCTCCAGGTCGTTGCGCATGTCGGTGTCACTCTCGTGGACCCAAGCCGCGAACCGGGCGACGCCCGCGGCCGCGTACACGGCCTCCATGGCAGGAATCGCGCCGGCGCGCTGATCGCCTGTCAGGCCGCGGTCCAGCAGAGCGTTGTTGTAGACGGAGCGCTCCGGATCGCGGGGAAAGACGGCAGCGGCCACGCCGGGCAGTCGCTGCAGCGAGGCGCCGGTCGCCCCGTCGGCGTACGCCGTCCATGAAGCGACCAACGTCGCGCTACCGCGCCGGTACAGATCGGCGTCGGCCACCACATCGTTCATCGTCGTCACCTGCCAAGCTCGGCATTCCCGCGTTCCGGCGTGAAGGCTACCTATCGAGCCGGCTGGTCGCCGGCCGGCATCGTTCCGGGTCTGTCCACATGTGTCGCCGGGAGATAGCCTGCGGCGATGAGACGGGCCGGTCTGCGTCGCTTCCTCGCCGTCGTGGTCGTCGGCGGGCTCGCCGGGGCGATGGCGATGCCCTCGGCGGCGCCGGCCCACGGCACGCTGGTGAGCAGCGTGCCCGCCAACGGCAGCACGGTGCGCGGCCGGGTCGAGGCGGTCGTGCTGACCTTCACCGAGAAGCCGGCGCCGTTCGCCCACTTCACCGTCACGGCGCCGACCGGCGTGCGGATCGACAGCGGCTGGTCGAACGGCGAACCGGCCGAGCTCGCCGAGCCGGTCCGCGAGTTCCAGAACAAGGACGGCAAGTGGCAGCCGCTGCTCTACCACATCGGCTTTCCGGTCAAGGTGACCGTGTCCCACTGGCCGGCCGCCGGGCCGTACGTGGTGACTTATCACAACGTGGCGTCCGACGGTGACACGGTCAAGGGCGAGGTGCGGTTCACGTACCACGGTGCGGCGGTGCCGGCGCCCGCGGGCTGGCAGGAGCCGACCGGTCAGCCGGGCCCGGAACTGGCGGCGGCGGCCGGCCCCGGGCAGCCGGCGGTCAGCGCGCAGCCCTCGACGGCGGTGCAGGCCGCGCCGGCGCAACCCGCGGACGACACGAGCGTGTGGGCCTGGCTGGTGCCCGTGCTCCTGATCGTCGCCGCCGCGCTCAGCTACGTGTTGATCGCGCCGCACCGGTTTCGCCGGTCCGGCCACTGAACCCTGGGCGCAAAAGTCGATCAACTCCGCGGGAACTAATCCGGCGTGGGAAGCGACCGATGGTGCGGAACGTCACCCGGCCCGGCTGGAGGAGCCCCATGTCGACGACCGCCGATGCGCCCGCGCCGCCGATCAGCGCGCCGGTGCGCCGGGCCGGGCCCGCGAAGAGCTTCGGCCCCCTGCTCCTGCGGCTGCACTTCTACGCCGGCCTCTTCGTCGCGCCGTTCATCCTGGTCGCGGCGCTCACCGGCATCCTCTACGCGTTCACGCCGCAGATCGAGCGGGCCGTCTACGCCGACGAGCTGGTCGTCGCCGACCCCGGCGGGCCGGCCAGGCCGATGTCCGACCAGGTCGCCGCGGCCCGTGCGACGCACCCGGCCGGCGACCTGATCGCTGTCCGGCCGGGCACGGGGGAGCTGACCACCCAGGTCGACTTCACGTCACCGGAGCTCGACGTCGAGCACGCCCACACCGTGTACGTGAACCCGTACACCGCCGAGGTAACGGGACAGCTCACCACCTGGTGGGCGACCACGCCGATGCGCACCTGGTTCGACGATCTGCACACCAGCCTGCACCTGGGCACGATCGGCTTCTACTACTCCGAGTTCGCGGCCAGCTGGCTGTGGGTGATCGCCCTCGGTGGCGTCCTGCTGTGGTGGCGCCGTCAGCGCGGCACGCGGATGCTGCGGCCCGACCTTGCCGCCAAGAAGGGCGTCCGGCGCACCCGCACCTGGCACGCCTCCACCGGCCTGTGGCTGTCCGTCGGCCTGCTCTTCCTGTCCGCGACCGGGCTCACCTGGTCGGAGCACGCCGGCGCCAACTTCGACGCGGCCGTCGACGCGCTGCGCGGCAGCCGGCCCGCCGTGGCCACGGAACTGACCGGCGGGGCCGCCGCGCCGACCGGCGGCCACCACAGCGAGGGTGGTGCCGCCCCGGCCACCGGCAACACCCCGGTCGACCCGGTCGCCCTCGACACGGTGCTGACGACGGCCGCCGGCGCCGGGATCGACGGACCCCTCGCGGTCGCCGTACCGGCCGATGCGACGACTGCGTGGACCGTCACCGAGATGGACGGCCTGTGGCCGCTGCGCCGCGACAGCATCGCCGTCGACGGCGCCACCGGAGCGATCACCGACCGGATCGACTACGCCGACTGGCCGGTCCTGGCCAAGGTCACCCAGGTGGGCATTTACGCCCACATGGGCGACCTGTTCGGCCTGGCCAACCAGATCGTGCTCGCCGCGCTGGCGCTCGGCCTGGTCACCGTCATCGTCTGGGGCTACCGCATGTGGTGGCAGCGCCGTCCCACCCGCAACGGCAGCCGCGCAGTCGCCGGCGCCCCGCCCGTGGGCCCAGGGGCCTGGCAGCAGCTGCCGGCCTGGGGCATCGTCGCCGGGGTACCCGTGGTCCTGGCTCTGAGCTACTTCCTGCCGCTGTTCGGCATCCCGCTCGCCGGGTTCCTGGTCGCCGACCTCATCACCGGCGCCATCCGCCGACGGCGGGCCGGCACCTGACCGGACGTGGCCCGGTCAGAACTCCTCGTGCGTACGCGGATCCAGGTTGTCGCCCTGCCCGCCGTCCGCCAGACCGTCGATCTCGGTGAGGTCGTCGTCGGTCAGGTCGAAGCCGAACACGTCGGCGTTCTCCCGCATGCGGTCGGCGTGCGACGCCTTCGGGATCGCGGTCAGCCCTTGCTGCATGTGCCAGCGCAGCACGATCTGTGCCGGGGTCCGGCCGTGCCTGGCGGCGATCGCGGCCAGCACGGGATCGTCCAGGAGCCCGCCGCGGGACAGCGGCGACCATGACTGCGTGACGATGCCCCGCCGCTCGTCGTCGGCTCGCTGCGCCGGCTGGGGGTGGCGCGGGTGCACCTCGATCTGGTTGACGGCCGGGACGACCGACAGCTCGGCCGCCAGCCGGTCGAGGTGCTCGGCGAGGAAGTTCGAGACGCCGATCGCGCGCGTCCTGCCCTCGGCCAGCAGCTCCTCCATGGCCCGCCAGGACTCCACGTACCGGTCCTGGCGGGGCAGGGGCCAGTGGATCAGATAGAGGTCCACGTAGTCCGTGCCGAGCCGGCGCAGGCTCTCGTCCAGCGCGCGCCTGGTGGATTCGTACCCGTGATCGGCGCCGCGCAGCTTGGTGCAGACGAAGACCTCCGACCGCGGGATCCCGGAGTCGGCGATCCCCTGACCGACGCCGGCCTCGTTGCCGTACCTGGCGGCCGTGTCGAACAGGCGGTAACCGATCTCGAGCGCCTGCCGCACCCGGGTCCGGGCCGCGTCGTCGTCGCCGCCTCCGGTGCCGAGTCCGAGCCGAGGCATCTCGACGCCGTTGTTCAGGGTGACGGTAGGTATCACCCGTCAGTTGTAGCACCGTTCGCGGCGGCGTATCGGCGGCCGTTGACATCGACCGGCCGCCCGTCTTGCAGTGCCACGGGCACCCCGACATCGTCGATGCAGGCCGAGACTGTGCGGGAACGGCGAAGGAGACGGCATGCGGGTGTGGAGGCTTTTTCGCCGGCGGCAGCAGGCCACCGGGCCGGCGGCCGAGTCACTCCAGGGGGCGGTGCTGCTGGACAACACCACGGTCTTCGGTGCCCGGCGGGCTCTCGACTGGGAGCCGTCGCTGCCCCGCACCCTCCCGCCCGGCGTGGACCTGCGGTCGCTGATGGACGTGATCGAGGCCATCGTGCTGGTCAACGACCTGATGGTCGACGCATCGAGCCGTTCCTTCAGCGCGTTCCCCGCGCTGCAAGAGGTCAGCGACCTGTCCAGCTCCTTCTATCGCGACACGGTCGTCGCGGAGTCGCTGAGCGACGGCCTG
>NZ_JBFAZH010000201.1:0-8950 GCF_040681735.1 Actinoplanes sp. NPDC051633
ACCAGGCTGCTGATGACGGTGACGGCCCCGGCCAGGTCGAACTGGTTCAGCGAGACTCGCGGTGTCCGCACACCGCGGATGACCTTGAGGCCGATCACCAGGGCGACTGCGCCGATGGGTGCGCTGATCCAGAAGATGGTCTGCCAGCCGGGCCCAACACCGCCCCCGCGAGTACGCCGGTCAGGCCGACAGGGCCTGTTGGCCGCAGCATCGCCGCCTCCATAGCCACCGGCGCCATCGGCTCGGCAGCATTGACGGTCGGCGTCCTGCCGGACGCGTCGGAAGCATCCCTCGTCGGCGCGGCACTGATCTCCTTCGCCGCCGGATGGGTCGACCAACAAGCTGCGTTGGGAGGTCCGAATCCGTCGGCTGTGCTCGCGGTTATTTGCCGAGGACGCGGACCTCAGTGCGGCCGCTGGTCGTGCCGGACTTCTGAACAGTGAGCAGCTCGAGTTTCCCGTCGCCGTTCCAGTCGGTGACGGCCAGATCATGACGATCATCCGTCGGGCCCTCGACGGTACTCGTGCGGAGCGCGATGCGCTGAAAGTTCGAGGCTCCGTCGATGACCTGGACCTCCGTTTTCCGGCTCGCGGTGCCGGACTTCTGCACGGCGACAAGGTCGAGCCGGTGGTCGCCGTTCCAGTCCGCTACTGCCACTTCGTGTCGGTCATCGGTGGTGTCCAGGGCCGTGTCGGTCTGCAGCAGCTGAGCGTTGAAGTTCGCCGCGCCGTCGAGCACCCGCACCTCGGTCTTCTCGCTGGTGGTGCCGGCCTTCTGCACCATCACGAGATCGAGACGCCGGTCGCCGTTCCAGTCGGCGAGCGAGAATACGTGGCGTTCGTCGGTCGGGTCGAGCACGGTGACGGTTTCCAGGAGGAAGCGCTGGAAGAACGAGGCTCCGTCCAGGACCCGTAGTTCTGTGCGGCCACTCGCGGTGCCGGACTTCAGCATCACGACCAGGTCGGGGCGCCCGTCGCCGTTCCAGTCCGCCAGCGAGAACTCGTGGCGGGCGTCTGTCGGGCCGAGCGCAGTGGCCGTGTGCAACAGCAGAGGCTGGAAGTTGCGGGCACCGTCCAAGATTTGAAGCTCGGTCTTGCCGCTGCGGGTACCGGTGCGCTGCACCACCACCAGGTCAACGCGCCGATCACCGTTCCAGTCGGCGGCGAACGTCGCGTGCCGGGCGTCGGTGGGTCCGACGCCGGTGGCTGCGGTCAACAGAACTCGTTGGAATGGCCCTGTCGGCTTCTTCGGGGCAGGTGACGCAGCGCCGAACTTCGGTGTCTTCGCGGCTGCGAGTGCGCCGGCGCGCGGCCACAGCGCCGTGACGATCAGGAGCGCGTCGTTTGCTTCCGGCGCGTACGCACCGGGGTGGGCCGAGCCTTGAACCCGTTGGGAGATCCGGCCGATGTCGCCCGTCGTCCAGTCGCCGGCCGGATGCTTGCGGATCATCGCTCTGAGGAAGGCGTGGGTGGCGTATCGAGGATCGATGAGCTGTGTGGGGCGTCCCCAGCCCATCGACGGACGCTGCTGGAAGAGTCCGAGGCTGTCGTGGTCGACGGCGACGGTGTAATTGTTCAACGTGCTTTCGGCGATCGCGGTGGTCACGGCGATGACGGCGGCCCGCTGGCCCAATCCGGAGGCCTTCACGTGACCAACCACGGCGCGAGCGCAGGAAATGTGGCGACCGGTGACCGCTCGGCCGAGACGCCGGCCCGTCATCGCCGGCCGCAGACGTTCCGCGATCTTTCTATCTGCTGATGTGACGCCGCCGGGACGGCATGGAGCCGATGTCGTGTGCAGGGCGGAGGCGAACGCGTCCATCGACCCACTGGCGTGCGTGGTCGTGGGCAGGGCGAGCGTTCCGACGATGACGGCCGCGGCTACGGCGGGCCCCCGCACAACGGCACGACCCCGGCGGCGCATGAAGCCCGCCCCGTTCGTTGCCATGTTGTTCTTGTTCCTCCCGACGACTGCTGCCGCGCTACATCAATGTGCCACAGTTCGCTTGCACCACGGAAGAGGCGGCCCGCGTGCGCAGACCGCACCATTTAGACGCTGCGCCCACCGCTCCAGTTCCATTGTCGATGAACGTCTGGCCGCCTACATCAAACACGGTGGTCGCCGGACGCTGCGTCGACCGCTTGACCGGCGAAGCGGTGCCCTCGTGGTCTGTAGCGACGCAGGGCGTCGACAACCGTCCATCAGGCGATGCCGAGATCCGCCTCCGCGGTTCGCCGGCGGCGGGAACCCCAACCTGTTCGCCCCCGCGGCTTGTACACCGACAGCACCAAGGCCGCCAGCAGCACAATCGCCGCAACGCCGTGGGCCACAGGTGACGCAGACCGGGCCACCGCGTCGCCGCTGGCTGTGCTTGCTCGAGCCAGACGCGCCAGTTCGGAGAGGGTCTGCATGTACAGGAGCAGGACACCGACGGCCAAGATGTTCATCAGGAGGTTGATCAGAACCCAGTAGTGGCGGACAAGCCCCCAGGGTGAGACGAGCGACTGAATAACCCGGAAGCCAGGCTGGCGAGACTCGACGGCACCAGCGCGGCCCAGTCAGCGAGAGGTTCGGTCTCGTCGGTGCTGGTGCCGCGTGCCCGGGCGTTCATGTCGCTCGCGACGTTGCGCAGTTGCAGCGGATGACGTAGTCGCCGACAGATGCGGCAGTAACTGCTCCACAAGCGAACGCGCCAGACATGATCAACTAAGTGATAGTGCAGGGTGCAGCAACGGCGACGTTCTTCGATCACCTTCCGGCCGTCGACGTGACATCACCGGCGGCGATCAATCAATTCGAAGGTGGCGCCGCACGACCTGGCGCCGTCACCGTCGCCAGCTTGAGTCGCGCGTGGACGTGCCGGCGACGTTCTTCACCCAGCCGTTGTTGTTTATCGCTCAACAGGTCATTGGCGGCGTGGTGATCAGCTCTTGAGCTTGGAGAGGTCAATCGCCAGCTGGTACTGCCCCGCGAGCCAGGCTAGTAGGCGTAGCCGCGCCACATCGGGCAGCCGAAAGCCGAGGCTGCGCAGTGTGTAGCGGACGCTTGTCGTCAGGTATTCGCGCAGGGCGACGTCGTCGAAGCAGTCCCGCATCGAGCGGAGCACCAGGGCGCACTGGCCCGCCCACGCACTGCCGGGGACATCACCCTCGCCCAGGAAAACGGCTCGGTAGAGGGCGAGTTCCTCTTCGAAGTGCTCGGTCATCCGCTGGGCGAGCTCGCGCTGTTCGTCAGCCGACGGCGGCGAGCCGGCTCGCAGCACCGTCTTGCTCATCACCTCCGCCTCGGCCAGCCGGATCGAGGACTCTAGGCAGACCGCGTCGATGCACCTCGGGCCGGGGCCGGCGTTGCGGAAATCGATGAGGCAACTGCGGTGGTAGTGCCACTTGCCCTCGCGGGTGCCCGATGATTCCCGGGAGCACTCGAGCATCACGTTACCGCCGTGCATATCGCCGTGGACCAGGCAGCCGGGCACCTGGTCGGCGAGCCAGCCCCAGCCCAGCACGGACTGGTCGGGCACGGCCAGCTTTGTGCCGTCCGGCCCCTCCAGCAGCGCCGCAACGCCCTTGCTCCCATCCGCCCGGACGATTCTGGGCCATTGCGTCCACGTCTCGCTCAGCTCGGCGAGTTGTCGTTCCCCTTCATCGCATGACCGCGGCAGATCCGTTCGGAAATTTGTCTCGAAGTACTCGCCAACGTCCACGTAGCCACACGGAGTTCCGTACCAATCCCGGCTGGCGAACAGGGAGCGCAACGCCTCGGAACTTACCTCCAGATCACCCGAGGTGAGCTCATCCACGAACACCTCGTCGAGCGCGAGCAGGTCCAGGTTGTAACTGCCACCCGCGAAGCTATAGATCAGGCCGCCGAGCGCATCGGCCCCGGTGACGCCCAGCAGCTCGACCCGATGGCTCAGCTCGATCCCGTACCGGACATACTCGTGGAATCGCGCGGCCTCGTCGAAGATGTCCCGTTTAGGCCCGACCTTCAGGACTGTACGGTGTCCCGACGCTGTCGTGGCAATCGTCTCGAAGGTCACCCGGACGTGCGCGTTGACCACGACGGCGGCGCTCAGGCCGCGACGGCCCATCGGGCTGATCTCGACCTGCACCCGGGACACACGTTTCGAGGCGGCGGGCAGATCGACGTACAACTTCCGCATCAACCGGTCCACCTCGGTCGCGATCTCAACCTTTGGTTTGCGGAGATTGATGTTCTTGTCCGCGTCGCGATAGCGGTAGCGCTGCCGCAGAATGTCCGTCGCTAGCTGATCGAGACCCGACACATCGGCCCGCGAGGCGGTGAATCGCCGGATCAGCTCGCCCACGCGCTTCGTAATCGTCGGACCGAAGTTCCGAGTCTTGTCGAGAAATCCGGACAGCCGCCAAGCCGAGTTCGAGCCCGTCAGCGCGAGTAGCCGCAGCGCCTCCTGCTTCAGCTGCCACCTGGTCATCATCATCACGCGGGTCGACAGGTCGGCGGCATCGATGCGCCGATAGACCTGGTTTCCGACCAGCACGTCCTTCTTGCCGTAGACGTCGAGGAGGGCGAGATCATAGAAACGGTCCGACAGCAATTGATCGGCGGCGGCCGCATCCTGGGCGTAATCGATGACGACATCCTCGCCGAACTCCGACAGGCTTCGGCGAACAACGTTCAGGACTTCGTCCTCATCGTCGACCAGGAGTATGCGGAATGCATTAATCGGAGCTGGCTGTGTCACGTAGGTCCTCCACCGGAATCATGCAAATGGTCCGCAATCCTGCGCCGCCCTGTATCGGCATTCCGTGAATGCGAGCACCTATCCGTCGCGCGTTGAGGCCGGCGAGATACGTCCCCAGGCGGATTTCTCCTTCGCTGCCCTCCGCGGGATAGCGGTAGAGAGCAGCGCAGTAGTTTTCGTCCAGAATATTGAGCGAGAGATTGTCGACGATGATCATCGCCTGCTTCATGCCGTCAAGCCGAGCGAGGCCGAACGTAGCCCGCGGCACGGTCTTTCCATCGGCATCGCGGCCGTCGGCGCTCGAGTGATAGTCCACGTTCTTCCAGACGTTCTCAAGGACCGAGGTGAGCGCGCGGGTGACACGCGGGAGAAGTGGCAGGTGGAACAGCTGCTCAGCCGGCTCGACGATCGACAACTGAACGCCCAGATGGTCGATACTGTCCCGCACGATCTGCCAGAGGCTCCGCGCCGGCATTCTCTCCGGCATGTCAGGCTCTCGTAGGTCCTGGATGAGGGTCCGTAGCCTCCGCGTCCTGTCCATCAGCGTGTCGTGCAGGGCGCGCGGCTGCACGTCCTCGATCTCATCCGCCATCCGGGCGAGCACTCCGCTGTACTGATGTTGACTCGCCAGCGCGTGCGCCGTCGTGTCCAGCAGGCCCACCTCGAGTTCGGCACGGGCGTCGGCGAGCGTCCGGCCCACCGCCCCGGACAGGGCGACGATCAATGGCAGGTAGGGCGCGTAGTTGTCCGCGAACGGGCTCTCTAGGTTCAACGTTCCCGCCAGAATGCCCTCGACCTTCACTGGGACGCACAGGGCCGAGACGGTGCCCGGCCGGAACTCCCAGTCTTTGGCGTCGCGGTGCACCGATCGGAGGTACTTCTCGCGTCCCTCCCGCATCACTTCCCAGTGCAGCCCTGAATCCTCCTCGAGTTCCCGCTCGTACAGGTCGTTTAGACGTTCGGAGGGATGCGCCGCGACGCGTGCGAGGACGAGACCGTGCTCGGAGCGGCTGGACGAGTGCGGAAGCGCGATCCGTAGGGTCACCGAGTGGCTGTGCGTGCTTTCGGCGAGCTGGGCCAGCGGTGTGTCGAAGCGGGCCGTCACCTTGGCCACGTCCTTCGGCCACAATTCCGCGTGGTTCACCTCGGCATCGGTCGGCGGCGTCTGGAGTCGGCGTGGCGAACCACTGCGCAACACCGAGATCGCGTTCGCGATCTGACGCGTCGCGATGTTCGTCCGGAACAGCGCCAGGCGCAGTGCGACATTCCGGACCAGCGCTCGTTCGTAGGCGCTGTACCCGCCTCCGCCGTCCGCGCGAAATAGGACGATGCCGCCGAGGGCGGGTGCCCACGAGTCCGCCAGCGGGCCGGCGATCGGCGTGACCAGCTCCGCGCCGCCCTCGGGTCGCACGGCGGGCGTCAGCACCTCCGCCGCGCTGCTGCCGCGGATGCGCTGGTAGGCGCGGTGCCGCTCCACTGACCACCCCACCGTCGTGTCCTGTCCCAGCGCGATCTCGGCGGGGAAGGAGAAGCCGGCATCCGCCTGGACGGCGATCCGCTGAAACTCTCGCCCGTGCGAGGGCGTCCGAAGATACACCGCGCCCCCTGAGCTGTCGGTGATCTCGGCCGCGAGCGCCAGCGCTCTCCTTGAGATCTCCTCGATGGTCGACGGCTCGTGCCCGGGGCTCGGGAAGGTGAGGCGCTGCGTGACGCGCTGCATGACGACGGAGTCCCGCCGCGCGTTCGACTCCGCGGTGCACTTGATCATGACACCGAGATCGAGCGCCTGCCGGTAGATGTCGTCGCCGTGCAGGCGCGCGGGCGGGCTAATCAGGACGACCGATCGAGCTTCGCCGTCCCACGGCGACTCGCCCGGCTTGCCGGTGTGGTTGAGCACGGCGCCGGACCACGACCGCCCGGCAAAGGCGCTCCGGGTTTCCTCGCCGAGCGGCGTCGCTGCGGCGTCCTGCCGGATTTCCAGCAGGCGCTCCACGAGCTGATTCGTCACGTCCTCCGCCAGCTCGACAACCGGCTCAATAAGTGAGCGTGCGACGGCGACGAACGCGTCCCGGGCCACTGCGTTCCGCGTCCGGTAGGACGCCTTCCTGATCCAGTCGGAGAAGGCGACCGTGGCCGTCGCCGGCTCACCGACCGCCCACGACAACGTGCGCATGACCACCTCGTGGTCGGTCGTGATGTGCACCAGCACGTCAGCGCCGAGCGCTACCCGGAGCCGGACGAGGTGGTCGCGCACCTCGTCGAGCGGGCAGTACTCGCCGCGGAGGATGAAGTCGGCGCGGTGCCAGGACGGCGATTCGTTCACAGGAGGGGTGCTCACAAACGCTCCGTTCAGCCGTCGGTCTCAGCGTGGGTCAGGTCCGCGTCCTGGAGCCGGGCCTCGCTGAGGTTGGCGCCGCGCAGGTCCACGTGGCGCAGGGAGGAGTTCCTCAGGTCGGCCGCGCGCAGCCAGGCGCTGCGCAGAGAGCCCTTCCGAAGGCGAGCGCCGGCCAGCTCGGCCTTCCCCAAGTCGGCGTGATCGAGGCGGGCTTCGAGGAGGACGGCATTGCGCAGGTTCGCGGCGTGCGCTCGTACCCCCCGCAGATCAACACCGCGTAGATCGAGACGGCCCAGCTCCTTGCGCCGGGGCCGGCGGCCCAGGATGGTGATCGCCGCCTGGATGTCGGCCCGCAACGGCGCCACGCCGGGCGTCGGCGGTCCGGGGAAGGTAGACGGGTTGGCACCCGGCTCGGGCTCGCCCCGGAAGGTCGCGTGTTCCCTGACGAAAGCCGACACTATTTCGACAATTGGCTCGTGGTCGGCGCGGCTGTCCCGCATGATCCGTTCCAGCGCGTACAGCCCGCCGATGCGCGTTTCCAGCGCCTGCGCACCCAGGTGTTCGACGGCGCTGCCGAAACGATCGGTTATCTGTCCCTCGCGATTGAGCCGCAGCGTCGACCCGGCATAGAAGAGTCCGCCCAGAAGCCCGATGCCGGCCAGCGACTGCACCACAGCGGTGCGGGCGGTGCCGACGTGCGACGCCCATTGTTCGGGGTTGAGACCCTCACGCTGCACCATTTGCAGAGGCAGCAGGACCACCAGCGCCATGGCGAACGCAGAGACGAGGATGATCAGGATCGGACGCCAGACATTGCGCACGGCCCCGAGTATGTCTGCATACGGGACCGGCGTCGGCGCGCTCTCGCAACTTCGGGCGGTCGGCCGACCTTTTCGGACCTTCGGCCGGACGCGCCGACGAACAATCCGATTGACTGGTGAGAGTGGACGGCGTCGACCGACGGACGCGCGCGCAATCATGTTTCCGATATGTGACAGTTGGCCACATGCCGCTCTCCCGCCGAGCTTTGTTTGGCACGGCCGGGCGATCGGCGTCGCGGAACGCCGTATGTGTCCGCCGCCGACGGTTCACAGCAGAGATCACCGCTCGGCCAGGCGGCGTGGGCGTCACCACCGCGCATCGGGCCGCCCGGAGATCCGGCCTGACACGGCGATTCCTCCGGACAACGAACTTGCCGGCTATTGCCCGCAGCCGGGCAACGTGCGTCCGGCGTGGTCGATCCCGAGCCGCGAGTTGTATGTCATTCGCCGCCTGCAGGTGGCGAAAAACGGTCGAGCGTCTTCGTGAGACGCACGTCCTCCTCCTGGTAGCCGCAACGGTCGTAGAATGCTCGGGCGGGTCTATTGGCGGCACCGGTTTCCAACGTGAGATACCGAAGGCCTCGGCGGCGTGCCCATTCCTCGGCTGCATTCATCATAAGCCTGCCGACGCCCCGCCGCTCGTGAGTGCACTTCACCACGAGTTCGCCGACGTAGGCGTCGATCTCGCCGGTGAAGTGCATGCGTTCGGCCACCGTTACCAGACCTACGACATCCCCGCCGACCTCGGCGACGAACACCGCTTGATCTTCGGCGTCGGCGTTGGCGAGCGACGCCTCCACCCATCCGACTACTGCCCTTCGGACCGCATCAGCGTCACGCCAGTGGGCGACACCAGTCTCCAGCCGAGTGGCGAGCAAGACAGCGGCTTCCCGGTCGCGAGGTTCATATCTGCGGACGCAGACTTCGGCATCAGACATGGGTCGATGATGACGCCGGCGGGCCCTTGAACGAACATCGAGGACCATCCGGATCTGCCGCAGTGAAGGCGCGCCGGCTGGGTGTCGGCTGGTAACGGTTGTGTTGGCTGTGCGCCACCGGCATCTCGGGGTG
>NZ_JBFAZH010000202.1:0-8934 GCF_040681735.1 Actinoplanes sp. NPDC051633
TGATAGCCGCCGGCGACCTCGGTGACCTCGGCGATGGCTGCCCGCATGCGCACTCGCGACCCGACCGCGACGGGGGCCGGGAATCGCACCCTGTCGAGGCCGTAGTTCACCTTCGTGGACACGCCTTTCACCTCGAGCAGCTCGGTCCAGAACGCGACGGCGAGGGAGAGGGTGAGGAAGCCGTGGGCGATCGGTGCGCCGAACGGGCCGCTCCGTGCCCGCTCAGGATCGACGTGGATCCATTGGTGATCGTCGGTCGCGTCGGCGAACAGGTTCACCTGCTCCTGGGTGACGCTCCGGTACTCGGTGTGGCCGAGGTCGGTGCCGGCCAGGCCGGGGAGTTGGTCGAAGTCGATCGTGGTGGTCATCGGGTTCCTTCCGGCGTCGATGGGCGCAGTCCGAGCAACCGGGCGGCGTTGTCCTTGACGATGCCCGGGAGCACGTCGGGCTTGAGGTCCGTGCCCTCGACGTCACGCAGCCAGCGATCGGGCGTGAGCATCGGGTAGTCGCTGCCGAACAGCACGCGGCGCTTGAGGATCGAGTTGGCGTACCGCACCAGTTCCGCGGGGAAGTACTTGGGGCTCCAGCCGGACAGATCGATCCAGGTGTTGTGCTTGTGCGTCGCCACCGACAGGGCCTCGTCCTGCCATGGCACCGAGGGATGGGCCATGATGATCTGCAGGTTCGGGAAGTCCGCCGCGATCGGATCGAGCAGGATCGGGTTCGACAACCCGAGCCGGAGACCGTAGCCGCCCGGCAGCCCCGCCCCGATGCCGGTCTGTCCGGTGTGGAACAGCGCCGGAACCCGCGCGTTCTCGAGGAGACTCCACAGCGGTCCGTACTCCTCGTGGCTGGGATCGAAGCCCTGCACCGTCGGATGGAACTTGAATCCTCGGACCCCCTCGTCCTCGATCAGCCGGGCGGCGAGCTCAAAGGCCGCTTCCCCCGTGCGGGGATCGACCGAGCCGAACGGGATGAGGACGTCGGCATGCCGGGATGCCGCCCGGGCGATGTCGACGCTCGACAGCGGGTCATGGTTCAGCTGTGTGCGCGCGTCCACGGTGAAGACGACGGCGGCCATCCGGCGCTCGCGGTAGTACTGCGCGACCGCGTCGATGGCAGGTCGTGGTCCGTCCGTCCGGAAGTACTTCGACGCCGCCTGCACCAGCGCATCCGGCAGCGAGGCATGACCGTGGTCGTCGACCTCGATGTGCACGTGCATGTCGATCGCCGTGACGGCGTCGAGGTCGATGGCGAGCTGGTACATGACTGCACCTCCGTCAGGCGGGTCAGGAGGTTGCGGGCCTGAGGTCGGCGGGCAGCTCCGGGAAGCTCTCACCGACGCTCTGCAGAGCGTTGGCGAACTCCGAAGGCCATGCCTTGACCAGTGCGTCGTAGGACCAGCCGCCCTCGCGATAGGCGGTCAGCGCCGCCTCCGGGTGGGTCCAGATCTGCAGACGGTCGCCCCCCACCCCGATCACCTGCCCGGTGACGGTGGCGGCCGCGTCGGAGCCGAGGAACGCGATGAGCCCGGCCACGTCGTCGGACGTGCCGAATCCGAGGTCGTGCCGGAAGAATTCCGGCACGGGCTCGCCGTTCGCCTCGGCCGTCACCGCCGCGCTGAAGTAGGGGATGGTGGCGGTCATGGCGGTTGCCGCGACCGGGATGACGGCGTTGGCGGTGATGCCGGCGCGCTTGAGCTCGAGGGCCCAGCTGCGCACCATACCCACGATGCCGGCCTTGGCGGCCGCGTAGTTGGTCTGGCCGAAATTGCCCCGCTGCCCGGTCGGGGACCCGATGCAGACGATCCGGCCGCCCTCGCCGCGCGGACGCATGTGCCGCACCGCCTCGCGCACGGTGGTGAAGGTGCCGCGCAGGTGCACGTCGATGACGGTGTCGAAGTCGTCGTCGCTCATCTTCCAGAGCACCGAGTCGCGCAGGACGCCGGCGTTGGTGACGAGGATGTCGAGGCGCCCGAAGTCCCGGACCGCTGTGTCGACGAGCTCCACGGCGGTCGCCGTCGGACCGACCGGCGCGACCACGGCGACGGCCCGGCCACCGATCGCCTGGATCGCCGCAACCGCGTCGGCCGCGACCCGGGCGTCCACGTCGTTGACGACGACGGAGGCGCCCAGCCTGGCCAGCTCCAGCGCATAGGCCCGGCCGAGACCACGGCCGGATCCGGTGACGATGGCGACCTTGCCGTCCAGTGACATGGCGACTCCTTCGTGTGGAGCCGATCTGAGCACAAACCATTGAAAAAGTCAATGATTGTGGTTTGCTACCATCGCGACCATGTCCCTGACCGGAAAGACGCAGCCGGCCGGAGCCGCCCGGCTCCGCGACAGCGTGCTCGGCGGGGACCTGAGCTTCCTGCTGGCCCGCGCCAACGCGCTGACGCTGGCGGCGGCGAACGCCGCCCTCGCGCAGCACGGGTTGAAGGCGCGGTCGTACTCCGTGCTCGCGCTGGCCGCCGACGAAAGACGCCCAACACAGCGGGAGCTCGCCGAGTTCCTCCGCCTCGATCCGAGTCAGGTGGTCGCCCTCGTCGACGATCTGGAAAGGCGCGGGCTCGTCGAGCGCACCCCGACCCGGCGGATCGGCGGGCAAACGTGCTCGGCGCGACCGACGCGGGCAGGGCCCTCTTCGCCCGCGCCCGGGAATCGGCGCATGCCGTGGAACTGGGCCGGCTGGCGGCCGTCAGCCCCGAGGACCACGAGCGGCTCGCCGAACTGCTGCGGCTGCTGGCCTTCCCGGCCTGATCGGCCGTCAGGTCCGGCTCGCGCGCCGGCGACGGCGCCGAGTTGGCGACGCCTCGACCCGACGGTTCCGAACAGGTCGACACACCGAACCCTCAGGTTGGAGGTTGGTGCGGCACCGGCATATCCGCTGGTGTGTTTCGCCGGCGGGGCAGACCCATGGTTTGGATGCGGGCTACGGGCTTGGGAGCGATCGCGGTGGCTACGACCTCGGCGATCACTGTTTCCGGGCCTGGCCGGTAGGTCAGCCGCAGCCCGAGCCGGCTGTACAGCTCGGCCATGTCGCGCGGATCAGCGTCGCGGAGCAGCCCGCGAATAGCTTCTTGAACGCCTCAGCGACGAGAGCGATTTTCGCGCCCTCCTCTGCCGCCGACAAGGCGCGGATGGGTCGACCAGGCGGCGCCCGGTAGCTGGTGGTTTGCGCGCACGCGGGGTTCGTCGGACGCCTGAACTCGGCGTCGCTGTGGAACGTGAACGGGCCGATGTGGTGCAGCAGCACGGCTTCTCTGATGCAGAACCGGTGCAGGCGATCCGCGCTGACGCCGTGCTGTGGGAGATCGCAGAACTGCAGCCTCCGTTCTGCCGTCCGTGAGGCGACGAAGCGCTGCCCGACATCAGCCGCCGGCTGCTGACGTCGTGCCGACGCGGGCTGGTACGACGGCCTGTTCCCCGACTGATCGTTTCAACAGACCGATATCTGCTACTCAGTGGGCTACCGCAGCCGGCGGAGCTGGCACGAACGGGAACGCTGCATCGCCTACCGCATCATTGAAGGCTTCACAAACGGCATCGGAGCGCCACCGCCAGCCCCGGGCCGTCGGTTCTGTACTCGCCAGGCCGTCAAGTTCTCACCCTCCGGCAGCTGTGATGCGGGAGCCTGGATCGTCATCCTTCCCACATCGTTGGCAGGTTCGATAGATCTGTCCTTGCTCGTTGTGGCGCTTCCGCCAGGTATGCATTCCCAGTAGGCACCGCAGAGATCGGCTCATGATGCCAATATGGCCCTTCCTGATGGTGATCGGAATGTCCCAACGGGCGAAGCTCCCTGACGCCGCACGATCGGGCATCCTGGCGCCGACTCGGGTATGGATCTTGGCGCACCAGTTCCTCACGCCGGGTCCTCGCGGCCAAGGCGTATACACGTCCCGGCGAGCCGCCGAAGGTCTCTGCGACTGGAACGAATAGCTGCGCTTCGTCCGCGACGCCTGCTGAGGTCCATGGTGTTCATCGACGGCGGCGAGTAGGTTCGGGCATTGCCGTCCGCCGGAGCCGTCGCCTCGGCGGCCGGAACGAGCAGCGGCATCAGGCGCTGAGATCACGCGATCGAGTGAGTTACTCCAATCCGAACACCCCGGGGAGTCCACATGATCAACCAGAACCTGCCGCGCGGCCGGGTCCGCGCGGTCCTCGCCACCATCGTCACCGCGGCGCTGAGCGTGACCCTGTTCGCGCCGCCGGCCCACGCCACCAAAGCCGCATCCGCGAGCGCCGCCGCACCCGTGGTGTCCTGGTCGGCCTGCCGGGACGGCTTCCAATGTGCCACGGTGCCCGCCCCGCTGGACTACGACCGCCCGGCCGGCGTGCAGATCGGCATATCGGTGATCCGCCTGCCCGCCGGGGATCCCGCTCGGCGGATCGGTTCGCTGCTGCTCAATCCCGGCGGTCCCGGCGGCTCCGGCGTCGACTTCGCCCGGGCGATCGCCAAGGGCCTGCCGCTGGAGGTCCGGGCGCGCTTCGACATCGTCGGCTTCGACCCCCGCGGCATCCACCGCAGCACTGCGCTGCGCTGCTTCGACACGTACGAGGAAGCGATCGCATCGTGGCCGCCGTTCCCGTACCCGGAAACCCCAGCCCAGGAGCGGGTCCAGCGGGAGGCCGACAGTCGCCTGGCCGCCGCGTGCGCCCGGCACGGCGGGGCCATCCTCAACCACATGTCCAGCGCTGACGCCGCCCGCGACATGGACCTGCTGCGCCGCGCGTTCGGTGATGAGAAGCTCAGCTACCTCGGCTACTCCTACGGCTCGCTGCTCGGGCAGAACTACGCCAACCTGTTCCCGTCGCGGTTCCGCGCCCTGGTGATCGACGCCGTCGTCGACCCGATCGCCTGGGCCACCGGCCGCGGCGGTGAAGCCCGCACGACCCCGGTCGGCACCCGCATCGGCAGTGCCGACGGGGCCGCACAGACCCTCGGTGAGTTCTTCCGGCTGTGCGACGCGGCCGGTCCGGACTGCGCGTTCTCCGGTGACGCGAGCGAACGGTTCGCGGCGCTGGCCGAGCGGCTGCGCGCGAACCCGGTCACCATCACCGACCCGGTCACCGGCGAGACGTTCACGTTCACCTACAACGACCTGATCGCCGTGACGTTGAGCGCGCTGTACTCCCCGCCGATCTGGCCTGACCTGGCGTTGTTCCTCGCCGACCTGGAAGCGTTGGTGCCGCCGGCCGCGCTGGGGGAGCGTCTTGCTGCGATCCGCACCAAGCTCGGGCTATCCGGCGTGGCGCAGGAGGAATACCCGAACGACGTGGAGGGCTCGCCCGGAGTCACCTGCTCTGACACCATCAACCCGCGGTCGTTCACGGCCTGGGAGTCGGCCGCAGACCGCAACGAACGCCGGTACGGCTACTTCGGCCGGATCTGGAACTGGGCCTGGAGCGCGTGCCGGGCGTGGCCGCGTACCGCCGGGCAGGACCGTCACCTCGGCCCGTGGACCGCGCGTACGTCGTCGCCGGTGCTCGTCGTCGGTAACTACTTCGATCCGGCGACCCGCTACCAGGGCGCCGTGACGGCGGCGGGGCTGTTGCCGAACTCGCGGCTGCTGTCGTACGCCGGATGGGGGCACGGCGCCTACTTCATCGCCGGCAACTTCTGTGTAGACAGCGCCGTCACCCGGTACCTGCTGACCGGCCGGGTGCCACCGGCGGGCACCGTGTGCCAGCCCGAAGGCTCACCGTTCGGGCCGACGTCTGCGGCCATGTTGCGCGCGGCGCAACAAACCCGGGCCGGACTCAACGCCGCGACCCTCCCGCCCGCTGTTCGCCAAGCGTTCCGGTAGGTGCAATCGATCAGGACCGGCCATCCGACCAGCGTGTCGCACCCAGCCGCACGCGGAGATTCTCGATCGCCTCAGCGACGGTCTCAGGCCTGAACGGCTCGGCGCGCGGCGTGGCGTCCGGCAGGAAAGGATGCTCGCCATGCCGCCGCCGAAGCCGGACGACATGTGCTCGGACTGTCAGGCACCCGCGGAATGGCATACCTACGCCCTTTCACTACGCCGATGGGCCGCGGGACCCCTGCCCCCGTTCCAGGGCGGCGCAGCTCGCGGCACTGCTCCCCGGCTGGTGGGACCGATGCCCCGCCTCGCCCCAGACGAGGATCTTCTTTCCGACACGGCTCGCTCCCCCGCGAGAGGGCGGGGTGGCGATGAAAGTGGCTCGGGATCAGTCGCCGCCGGGGGCCTTGGAGGCCGCCGTTCTCGAAGCCGTGGTGCTCGCCGCCCTCGAAGGCGACGCCGCGAGCTCCATCTTTGGGCGCTAGAGGCGAGAGTCCGCGCGGGACATCGCTGAAGGTTCCTTAAGAACTCCCGCGACCTGTTCAATGCCCGGATGGGCCAGGGCGCGATCACGGTGAGTTGGGGCTTCGCGGCAGTGCTCGCCGCGCTGGTCGTGGTCGCGGTGGCGGCCGCGCTGATCGGGCGGCTCGGCGTCGGGCGTGGCGTAGTCACCGCCTCGGCTCGCGCGGTCCTCCAACTAGCCGTCGTCTCATTGCTGATCACCGCGGTTCTGCGGTCGTGGTGGGCGACGGCTGGCTTCATCGTGCTGATGGTGGTGGTCGCGGCGGCCACCTCCGCCCGGCGGGTGAGCACGGTCCGGCTCGGCTGGCCGGTCGTGCTGCCGATCGCCGCGGGCGCGCTGCCGGTCGGCGCGATCATCGTCGCGTCCGGCACGATGCCGCTCACCGAGGTCGCAGTGCTGCCGATCGCCGGGATCCTGATCGGCGGTGCGATGACCGCGACGTCGCTCTCGGGCCGGCGCGCGGTGGACGAGCTGAAGGACCGGCACGGCGAGTACGAGGCCGCGCTAGCTCTCGGTTTCCTGCCGCGCGACGCCGCGCTGGAGGTCTGCCGGCCCTCATCGGGGCAGGCGCTGACTCCCGCGCTGGACCAAACCCGGACGGTCGGACTGGTCACCCTGCCCGGCGCATTCGTCGGCGTGCTGCTGGGCGGCGGCTCGGCGGTGCAGGCCGGCGCCACCCAGTTGCTGGTGTTGGTCGCGCTGCTGGCGGCGGAGGCGATCGCGGTCTCGCTGACCATCGAGTTGGTCGCCGCCGGCGTCGTGTCCCGCCGTACCGGACGGTGAAGGGGGTGCAACCCGTGGCGAGAGGAGGCCGCCCGATGACGGCACCGACCGCGCCTACCGCCGGCGGCTGCGGTCTATCCGGGCTCGGCGTGACGCCTGGCCGGCGGAGCAGGTCCGCCCCTCTCCTGCCCGTACGGCTTTCGTCCATCTCCGTTTCACGCCGCCGAGTTGCTCAGGTTTACGGAGCGCCGCGTTGCTGTCCGCCCGACCGCGGGTTGCCGATCGCGTCGGGGTGAGGGTGCGGCAGATCGGCGCGACCCCCGAACAGGTGCTGGTGTCCGTCGATGTAGGTCACGAGCGTGGCTGTGGCCGGTCAAGCACTGACGCGAACAAACGGCCTCGGCTGAGTCGTGTACCCGACCGAATCTCTGGCGAACAAAACTGAGTCCCGCCGGGACTAACAAAGTGACAGACCATCGACGAAGGAGATCACACATGTTGCCCACGAGCCCGGAATTGGCATTCGAACTACACACTGCTCGCAACGTCGAATTGCAGAAGCTCGCTCGTCGGCAAGGTCTCGCGCGATCGACCGCTCCTCAAGGGCGACGCCGCCACGCGATCGTCCAAATACGGGCCGCACGGATGCTGTGGACTTGGCGCAGGGCCTGACGCCGAAGATTGTCCTGTGTGGGTGAACCAGCCCGTGCGTGCAGCCGCTCCAGACGAGTGCACAGGGCTGCGGTGCCGCGGAGAACCGGTCTTCGCGACGGCGCCTCGGGACAGCTGGATGATCAATCACTGGTCCTGCCGTCCACCCGCTGCAGTTTGTCCGCGTCGCGTACCCGACGGTGCGACACACCGCACCTCGCAAAAAAGCCCGTTGCCGACGTTCGTAGCCCGGTCTTCTCACCGGCGGCGGTCAGCCCGACGTCGACGCCCGCCTACCGGCGCCCAACCAGCAGACATAAGGAATCAGCGATGGCCGACACACCCGTCATGAACGGCAAGACCGTCCCCGTCACCGCCGGCACCGGAGGACTCGCCACCGCGGTCGGACTGGCCGCCCCGGCGCGCCAGTCGGCGCTTGGCAATCCACGGGCACCGACCCTTGCACAGACGCGCCCACCCTGCATCGAGATGAGCGCTTCCCCATCTGGGCGAACGGTCCGACCGCCGGCCAGATCGCGGCTGCTCCGGGCGTACGGCGCCATGGTGTCACCACGGTTGAGAAGCTGGATCAAGGCCAGACTCTCGACGCGGACGCGGGCCTTCCTGGCCGACCGCCTGACCAGGCCCGGACCGGTCGCCCTGCTCGGCGACCTTGCCCTCGAGCTGCCCGTGAGAGCGCGCTTCGCCCGCTTTCTGCGACAGCCCGGTTATGTGCTCGCCCACACCGGTGGCGCGGTGGCCGTTGCCCGGGTGGTGGCCAACGCCACCGCGCTGTACGCGCGACGGGCCAACCTGAACGCAGTGATCGACGCTTTGGACCGCGCCGGGGTGCCGTACTTCTGCGTGCGCGGCTTCCATCAGCTGACTTCGACGGTTGCCGTGCCGGAATCGGCCCGCCCGGCGGTGCTCTCGGCACTTAGGAACGTCGGCCGGGAGGCACCCGCGTACCTGGCGGAAGTGGTGCGGAACAGACCGGGACCGCTGCGTCCGGCCACAGACGCGCGGTCGCTGCGGGCGCTGCGCGAAGCCAGGGTGATCCGCTTCGTTCGGTTCTGGGCGGACCCTGGCGGCCTGCTCGTCCTGGGTCGAGGCAGCGGCTGTGACGTGGAGTTCTGGTCCAGACAGGACGACATGTTGCTGGCGCCGCGACCCAACCGGGCCGCGGACAGCGTCGCCGTGGGCAGCTCCGTGGTGGATCTCGGCGAGC
>NZ_JBFAZH010000203.1:0-8920 GCF_040681735.1 Actinoplanes sp. NPDC051633
GGTGCGGCTGATCATCTCGGTGTGGGACTCGCCGGCCGGCGCCGCGGCGGTGGCGATGCTGCGCTCGGCGATGAGCAACGAGTGGACCGCCCGGCTGCTCCGCGAATTCGTCGTCACGCAGGTGCTCCGGCGGGCGGTGGCCGAGCTGGGCCTGCCCAAGGAGGAGGCGCCGATGCGGGCGTCGCTGGTCGCGACGCAGATCAGCGGCCTGGCGATGATCCGCTACGTGCTCAAGGTCGAGCCGGTCGCCTCCGCCGACCCCGAGACACTGGTACGCGCGATCGGCCCGACGATCCAGCGGTACCTGACCGGAGACGTGATCTAGGCCCCGCAGCGGTGGCAGAGCACCGGGTGGAGCAGGTGTGCGAGGTCGTGCCGGTCCTCGACCCGGCGCGGGAAGGCGAGCCGGGCCAGCTTCCGGCCGGTCCGCACCACGAAGCCGTAGCGGTCGAGCCGCACCACCTCGGGCGTGTCGTCCGGCTCGGCGGCCTTGCCCAGCTGCCGGCGGATGTAGCCGGTGATCTCGGCGCGGTGGTGGTCGGCGAGGTCGGCGATCAGGTCGAACTCGATCGTGCGCAGCGGGTCGGGGCCGGCCTCCGCATACTCGTCGGGGTCGACGTCGACCAGCTTCCCGTTGCGCTCGTACCGGACCTCGGCCACCTCCATCCGGTGCAGGACCTGGGTGGTGCCCACGTCGAGCAGGTCGGGCGCCGGGTCGGTGTCGGCGTAGTCGAGGGCCGCCTCCCGCGCCTGTTCACCCGTCAGCAGCCGCGCCCAGCCGGCCACCCAGACCCGGCCGTTCGACGGCGCCCCGGCCAGCGGTGGGATGTCGGCGATGTCGAGCACCAGCGCGGTGTCGTCGGTCCCCTCGGCCGGGTGCAACGCCGCCCTGAGCACCCCGTCGGCCGGGGAGAGAAGCAGCAACCGGCCTTGACCGTCGGCGACGTGACGCACCGGGAACGGCCCCTGTCGGCAGGCGATGTGCGCGCTGGCGGGCAGGTGGCCGGCCGCGAGCGTACGCGCGACCTCGGCATGGGTGGGCTGCATGAGACGTTCCTCCGGGGCCTGGTTAGGCTATCCTTTGTTAGGTGAGGCTAACCGTAACAGGGATCCAGCCTCAAGCTCGCGTCCGACGAGGAGACCCGTGAACAATTCCCGACCCAAAGCCCGCATCTCTCGGGCCCTCGGCATCCCGCTGACCCGCAAGTGCGTGAAGTACTTCGAGCGGCGCCCGTTCCCGCCCGGGGTGCACGGCCGTGGCCGGCGCAAGGCCTCGGACTACCAGGTCCGGCTGCTGGAGAAGCAGCGCCTGCGGCACCAGTACAACATCAGCGAGGCGCAGATGCGCAAGGCGTTCGACGACGCCCACCGCGGCGAGGGCAAGACCGGCGAGACGATGGTCACCCTGCTCGAGCGCCGGCTGGACGCGACCGTCCTGCGCGCCGGGCTGGCCCGCTCGATCTACCAGGCACGGCAGCACGTCGCGCACGGCCACTTCACTGTGGACGGCAAGAAGGTGGACCGGCCGTCGTACCGGTTGAAGCCCGGCCAGGTGGTCGAGGTCCGCGAGTCGAGCCGGCAGAAGACGCCGTTCCAGGTCGCCGCGACCGGCGCGCACCTCGACGGCCCGACGGCGCCGTACCTGTCGACCGTCCTGGAGGAGCTGCGCACCACCGTGATCCGCGAGCCGCTGCGCTCCGAGATCCCGGTCGTCTGCGACGAGCAGCTGGTGGTCGAGTTCTACGCGCGGTGAGTCGAGCCGACTACCTGGTCTGCTCCACCCAGGACGCGTACAGCTTGGCGTAGATCGAGTCGGTGTCCCGGAGCAGTTCGGCGTGCGGGCCGCGTTGCACGACGCGGCCCGCATCCACGACGATCACCTCGTCGGCGGACTGGGCGGTGGACAGCCGGTGCGCGATCGCCACGGTCGTCCGGCCCCGCGTCACGGCATCCAGCGCCCGCTGCAGCCGGACCTCCGTGGCCGGGTCCACCGCACTGGTGGCCTCGTCGAGCACCAGAAGATCAGGATCCGCCACGTACGCGCGCACGAGCGCGACCAGCTGCCGCTCCCCCACGCTCAACGCCTCGCCACGCTCCCCGACCGGCGTGGCGTGCCCGTGCGGCAGCCCCTCCACCCAGTCGGCCAGCCCCAGCTCGACGAAGGCGAGCTCCAGCTGCTCGTCGGTGAGCTCGGGCCGGGCGAAGCGCACGTTCTCGGCCACCGTCGCGTCGAAGAGGAAGCCGTCCTGCGGCACCATCACCACCCGCGACCGCAGCGACGAGAACCGGACCGTGGTCAGCGGCACCCCGCCCAGCAGCACCTCGCCGGAGGACGGATCCATCAGCCGGGTGAGCAGCTTGGCGAAGGTCGTCTTGCCGCTGCCGGTCTCACCCACCACCGCGACCTTCGTACGCGGCGCGATCGTGAGGTCCACGTCGGCCAGCACGATCGGGCCGCCCGGATACCGGTACGCCACATCGCGGAAGGTCACCGACAGCGGCCCGGCGGGCAGGTTCACTCCCTCGTCGTCGGGGTCGGCGACGTCCGGCTCGATGTCCAGCACGTCGAGCACCCGGCGCCAGCCGGCCACCGCGTTCTGCGCCTCGTTGAGCACCTCGGTGGCGATCTGCACCGGCTGGATGAAGAGCGTCACCAGGAAGAGGAACGCGGTGAGCTGCCCGACGCTCAGGCCGCCGTCGAGGCCGAGCAGCACGCCGACCACGACCACCGCGGCCAGCGCCACGCCGGCCGCCAGCTCGCCGGTGGAGAAGCCGGTGACGCTGGTGCGCAGGGCCCGCTGCTGGGAGACGCGCAGGCGGTCGATGGCCGAGTCGAGGCGCTTCTCGGTGCGGCCGGCCACGCCGTACGCCCGGATCACCACCGCGCCCACCACGCTCTCGCCGATCGCACCCAGCAGCGCGCCGGTGTTCTCCCGCACGCTGCGGTAGACCACCGCCAGCCGCTTCTGGAACAGCCGGATCACCACCACGGCGGGCAGGAACGCCGCGAACACCACGAGGGTCAGCTGCCACGAGTAGACGAGCATCACGATCGTGGTGACGATCAGCTGGCCCGAGGTGACCAGCAGCATCACGCCGCCGGTCTGCAGGAACTGGGTGATCTGGTCGATGTCGGTGGTGACCCGCGACGTGAGCGTGCCGCGCCGCTCGGACTGCTGGTGCAGCATCGAGAGGTCGTGGATGTGCCGGAAGGTGCGCGACCGCAGGCCGCCCAGCGCGGTCTCGCTGACCGTGAAGAGCCGCCTGGTCATCAGGTAGCCGCAGGTGGTGGTCACCACGAGCGTGGCGAGGGTGATCATCACGACGGTGAGCACGACGCCGAGGTCGGGACCGCCGGGCGCACGGATGCCGCGGTCGATGCCCTGCTGCACGGCGATCGGCACGGCCACCCGGCCGGCCATCGACACGACGGCGAGGGCCAGGGTGCCGGCCAGGCCGGTGCGCAACTCCGGGGACAACGCGAAGCCGCGGCGGGCGGTGGCGATCGCCCCGGGTGCGGCGACGGGTGCGGCGGCGGGTGCGGTGGTGACGGCGGTCATGCGCGCACCTCCTCCTCGAGCGCCTCGGCCCGCTCGTACGCGGTGACCAGGTCGCGGTACCCGGGCACCGTCGCCATCAGCTCGGTGTGGGTGCCGATGGCCGCGATCCGGCCGCGCTCGACGAACACCACCTGGTCGGCCAGCGCGATGGTGGCCCGGCGGTAGGCGACCACCAGGATCGACGCCCCGCCGTCGTCGCCGCGCAGCGACGACAGGATGGCCGCCTCGACCCGCGGGTCCACCGCGCTCGTCGCGTCGTCCAGCACGAGCAGCCGCGGGTGCCCGGCCAGGGCGCGGGCCAGCGTCAGCCGCTGCTTCTGCCCGCCGGAGAGCGAGGTGCCGCGCTCGCCGACCTCGGTGTCGAGCCCGTCGGGTAGCTTCGCCACGAACCCGTCGGCCTGGGCCTGCCGCAGCGCCGCCCACACGTCGGCGTCGTCGACACTCTCGCGGTCGAGCGTGATGTTGCCCCGGATCGTGTCGTCGAAGACGAAGGGCACCTGGGGTACGAGCGCACTGGTCGCGGCGAGCCCCTCCCCGGACAGTTCCGGCAGCGGGACGCCCTCGACGGTGACCCGGCCGCTCGCCGGGTCGACCAGCCGCACGGCCAGCGACGCGATCGTCGACTTGCCGGACCCGGTGGCCCCGACCAGCGCGACGGTCCGGCCGGCGGGCACCTCGAAGCTGACCTGGTGCAGCACGCGCGGACCGTCCGCGTACGCGAAATCGACCCGGTCGAAGACGATCCCGGCCGGACCGGCACCGGGCGCGGCGGACGAGCCGTAGGCGAGGTCGCCGCCGGCCCCGAGCACCGCCTGCACCCGCTCCCAGCCGGCCACGCTGCGCGGCAGCTCGGCGACCACCCAGCCGATCGCGCGCACCGGGAAGGCCAGCACGGTGAACAGGAACGCGACGCTGACCAGCTCGGCGACGCTGATGTCACCGGTGCGCAGCCGCCAGGCGCCGAGCAGCAGCACGGCGAGGGTGCCGACGCTGGGCAGCGCGTCCATCACCGGGTCGAACAGGCCGCGCAGCCGGCCCACCGAGATCAGCGCGTCGCGCAGCTCGCGGACGTAGACGGAGAACCGGCGCGACTCGTCGGCCTCGCGGCCCATGGTCTTGACCACCAGCGCGCCGTCGAAGCTCTCGTGCGCGACCGCGCTGACCTTGGCGCGCAGCTGCTGTGCCCGGATCTGCCGCGGCGACATCCGGCGGGAGTAGATCAGGTTGAGCCCGAACAGCGCCGGGAAGAGAGTGAGCCCGACCAGGGCGAGCACCCAGTCGGTGAAGAACAGCGACACGACCGCCATGACGATCATCACGATGGTGCCGACCGCGAACGGCAGCGGCGCGATCGGCACGAAGGCCGCCTCGACGTCGGAGTTCGCGTTGGACAGCAGCGAGCCGGTGGCGTGCCGCTGATGCCAGGCGGGCGGGAGGGCGAGATAACGGCGGGTGACCGCGCGGCGATAGCGGGCCTGCAGCCGGAACTGCATGTAACCGGCGCCCAGGCGGCGGCCGAAGATGGTGACGACCCGCAGCAGGCTGATCCCGATGAAGGTGGCGGCGATGATCGCCAGCTCGGCGGCACCGACCCGGCCCTCGCTGAACGCGGGCACCACCACGTGCCCGATCACCCAGCCGACCACGTACGCGTTGGCGATCACCAGACCGCCGAAGAGGCTGCTGCCGGCCACGCCGATCCAGAAGAGCCGCGGCTCGGTGCGGATGGCGCGGCCGAGGACCCGCAGTCCTCGGCCGAGTACGTCGCGGCTCGCCCTGCCCGTCACCGTGTAAACCACTCCCGCCGCTCGTGCTCCTTACCGCAATCCATCCTGCCCAATTCGCTGGGAACGTTCACACTGTTTATGTTGTGTCGGCGGCCACACCGGGCGGCGCCCGGCCGGCGCCCATACGATCGTTTGATGACCGACTACGCGCGCCGGGAACGACGCCGGCTGGCCGACCTGCTGCTCGAGGCCGGCCCCGACCGGCCCACGCTGTGCGCCGGCTGGACCACCCGCGACCTGGCCGCCCACCTGGTGGTGCGGGACCGGCGGCCGGACGCGATGGCCGGGGTCCTGGTGCCGCCGCTGGCCGGTCACGGCGAGCACGTCCGCAAGCAGAAGGCGGCCGAGCCGTACGAGCGGGTGGTCGAGCAGGTGCGCAACCCGCCGTGGTGGAGCCTCGTCAGCAACCCGCTGGTCGACGAGCTGAGCAACACCGTGGAGTTCTTCGTGCACCACGAGGATGTGCGGCGCGGCGTGCCGGACTGGTCGCCGCGGGTCCTGGACGAGGGCGAGCAGGCGGCGCTGTGGAAGGCGGTCAAGCTGACCGGCCGGATGGGGCTGCGCAAGCTGCACATCCCGGTGGCGTTGAAGTCCCCGGGATACGGCGAGATCACCGTCGGCGACTCCCCCGTCGCCACCCTGACCGGCGAGCCGGGCGAGCTCGCGATGTTCCTGCTCGGCCGGCAGCGGGCCGCACGGGTCGACGTGGACGGTCCCCCGGAGGTCGCCGAGCGGCTGCGCACGGCCCGCCTCGGCGTCTGAGATTGGCCCATTCAGAAGGGCCAGGATTGGCTCCGTTCGGGGGCCAATGACTGCCTAGAGTCGATCTCATGAGCAGATTGACCGTGTCGCAGGGCACCGCCCTCTCGGCCGGCGCCGTCCTCGGCACCGGCGTGATCTCGATGCCCGCACTGGCGGCCGCGGTGGCCGGCCCGGCGTCCCTGGTCGCGTGGGTGGCCCTCATCCTGCTGTCGGCGCCGCTGGCCTGGACCTTCGCCGCGTTGGGCGCGCGGCACCCGGACGGCGGCGGCGTGTCCACGTACGTGCGGCTGGCGTTCGGGCCGCGGGCCTCGGCCGCGGTCGGCTGGATCTTCTACTTCGCGGTGCCGCTCGGCGCACCGGCCGCGGCCGCCTTCGCCGGCGGCTATGTGGCCGACGTGCTGGGCGGCGGGCGCACGACGGTGCTGGGCACCTTCTTCGTGGTGATGGCCGTGGTCTTCACGATGAACTGGTTCGGCCTGCGGATCTCCGGCCGGGTGCAGCTGATCCTGGCCGGCGTGCTGGCCGCCCTGCTGTTGATCACCGTGGTCACCGCGCTCCCGCACGCGCAGCTCGGCAACCTGCGGCCGTTCGCGCCGCACGGCTTCGCCGGGGTGGGTGCGGCGGCGGCCCTGCTGGTCTGGGGCTTCGCGGGCTGGGAGGCGATCGCCTCGCTGTCGGCGGACTACCGCAACCCGCGCCGCGACGTGCCGCGCGCAACGATGATCGCGGTGGTCGTGGTCGGGCTGCTCTACCTGTCGATCGCACTGACCAGCGTGCTGGTGCTGGGCCCGGCGCTGGCGTCCAGCACGGCCCCGCTCGCGGACCTGCTGGCGGTCGGCCTGGGCGGGCCGGTGCGGGTGCTGACCGCGGTGATCGCGGTGCTACTGACGATCGGGGCGGTCAACGCGTACATGGCGGGCGCGTCCCGGCTCGGCGTGGCGCTGGCCCGCGACCTCTCCCTGCCGGCCGGCCTGAGCGGGACGCCGCGCCGATCGCTGGCCGTGGTGACGCTGGGCGGGTGCGCGTCGGTGCTGCTGCCGGTCGACCTGCACACGATGATGTTGCTGGTCACCGGCTGCTTCACCCTCGTGTACGTGCTGGGCACGGCGGCCGCGGTCAAGCTGCTGACCGGCCGCTCGCGGCTCGTCGCGGGCTTCGCCTTCGTGGCGGTGCTCGGGCTGCTCTGGCTGAACGGCGCCCCGGCCCTGCTGAGCCTGGTCCTGGCGGCCGCGGCGATCGCCTACCACGCCGGCCGTGACCGCAGCGCCGGCCGTGACCGCCGCGCGGCCGCCGCTCAGGCCGAGCGCAGCGCCTCGGCGAAGATCGCCAGCCCGTCGCCGATCGTGGCGGAGTGGGTGGCGCCGAACCCGAACACGAACCCGGCCTGCGCAACAGACCGCTGACCGCTTTGCTCTGCTTCCTCTGCGGAAGCAGATCCAGGCACTGCCCCCGCTTCCGCGCGTGGAGCGCGCGTCCGGGAGGTGCCACTGACCTGGGCGGCTCGGGCGGCAGACGCGGCGGATGTCCCGGGATCTGCTTCCTCTCCGGAAGCAGAGCAAAGGGCCGCGAAGTACATGGTCAGGTCGTCCAGGGCCACACCGGCCCGCGCGGCGCCCGCCACCACGCGGGCCGCCCGCGCCGCGTCGCCCGAGCGGAGCAACGCGGTCACGTGCAGGCCCGCCGCCGACGGGATCACCTCCAGCTCGGGCATCGCCGACAGCGCAGCGACGATCGCCGCGTGGCGGGCCGCGTACTCCTTGGTGGCGCGCCGCACGTGCCGGGCCAGCTGGCCCTCGTCGATGAACCGGGCCAGCGCCGCCTGCACCGCCATCTGCCCGTAGCCGTCGCTGAGCTGCCGCGCCGCCACCAGCGCCGCCCGCAGCGACGCCGGCGCGAGCACGAAGCCGGTCCGGACCATCGGCAGCATGCTCTTCGAGAAGGTGCCGAGGTAGAGCACCCGGTCGGCGTCGCCCATCCCGTACAGCGGCTCGAGCGGCCGGGCCGAGAACCGGAACTCGCTGTCGTAGTCGTCCTCGACGATCGCGGCCGGCCGGCGTCGCGCCCAGTCGAGCAGTGCGTGCCGCCGGGCCAGGCTCATCGGCCGGCCGAGGGGGAACTGATGCGACGGCGTGCTGTAGACCAGCCGGGTCGCCGCGGGCAGAGCCGACACCACCAGGCCCTCGTCGTCCACCGGCACGCCCACCACGCGGGCGCCGAAGGAGTCGAAGAGCCGCCGCGCCGGCGGATAGCCCGGCTCCTCGACGGCCACCACGTCGCCGGGCTTGAGCAGCACCCGCGCGATCAGGTCGAGCGCGTGCTGGGTGCCGTTGGTGACCAGCACGTCGGCCGCGGTGACCCGGATCGAGCGGGACACCCCGAGATAGCGGGCGATCGCGGCGCGCAGGGCGGGGTGCCCGGCGGGTTCCGCGTACGTGCCGGGGCTGTTGGCGCGCAGCCGGACCTCCGCCGCGACCAGCCGCCGCCAGGTGTCGAACGGGAACAGCTCGGCGTCCGGGATGCCGGTGCGGAAGTCGTACCTCGGCTTGTCGTCGTCCGCGCTGACCGGCAGCGGCTCGAAGTGCCATCCGGTCCGCGGGCGCAGCGGGTCGGTGGCGGCCCGGCGCGGCGCCCGGCCCGTGCGCACCGAGGCCACGAACGTGCCCGACCCCACCCGGGCGGTCAGATAGCCCTCGGCGACCAGCCGCTCGTAGGATAATTTTTAAAATTTCTAGTATATCTGCATAACTTACATTGTCGATTTTGTTTTATCTCCATGGGCGTTGTGTGCCACTTTTTGTCATATATTTCAAT
>NZ_JBFAZH010000204.1:0-8903 GCF_040681735.1 Actinoplanes sp. NPDC051633
GCGCGCCGATCATCGCGGACACCCGTTTCGCCGCCGCCACCGCGCGCAGCTCGGCCGGCACGACGATCAGGACCCGGTGGGCGGCCTGCAGGGCCAGCACCGCGGCGTCGTCCAGCCGCCGCGGCACGTCGATCACCACCACGTCCCGGCCACGACGGGCCGCGTCGAGCGTCGCCTCCATCGCCTCGAGCGGGACCGACCCGCCCGCCCGGTCGAAGGACAGCAGCACGAGATCACCGCGGCTCGGCAGCGCCCCCAACAGGGCCGGCGGGTCCACCTGCCCGCCGGTCCGAGCCAGCGCCGGCCAGCGCAGGCCGTCGACCGCTTCCCAGCCCAGCAGCAGGTCGAGCCCGCCGCCGAGCGGGTCGGCGTCGACCAGCAGCGTGCGCCGGCCACTGCTCACCGAGGTGACGGCCAGACCGGCCGCCAGGATGCTGGCGCCGGCGCCACCCCGGCCGCCCGTCACGGCCAGTACGCGGGCCCGGGGCATGCGCCTCGGCGATTCCGCGAACCGGTCGACGACCCATGCCTCCGCATCCGGGAGCACCGCGACGTGTTCGGCGCCCAGCCGTTGAGCGGCACGCCAGTCTCTGTCCGAGACTTCGTCCGGTCCGACGATGATCACGCGTTCCCGGCGTGGCAGACCGGCCCGGGCGCACGCGTCCACCTGGTCGGCGCCGATCACGACGAGCGGCGCCGCGCCGTATCGCGGGCGTGCGGCGGCCGGGTCGGGTGCCACGTCGACGTCGGTGCCGCCGGCTGCGGCCAGGCGTAACAGGTCGTCGAGAAGGTCGGGGTCGGCGGTGAGCACGAGTGGCAGGCGCATCGCGGAGGCCTCCTGGTGAGCGGGTGGGCTCACACCGTGGCGCGTCCGGCGGCTCGGCGTCGGCGGAGATCGGCTTCCTGTGGATAAGTCAGTCGGCTGTGGATAACTCGTACCCGCAGGGGTTCTTCTGCTACCGCGCGAGGGACCTCGCAGGGAGTGCGGCGGGCGCTGGTTGGGTATGTTGTTCCGGCACACGGACTCGATGGAGTTGGTATGGAGAACCCGATCCAGAGCACCTTCGCCGACGGCACGGCCACGGTGGCGCTGCTTGGTGAGATCGACTTCTCCAACGCCGACGAGGTGGCGGACGGCATCCGCGAGGCCGTCGCCGAGTGGCGGCCGCTGGTGCTGCGCGTGGATCTCAAGGCCGCGGCGTTCATCGACTCCACCGGCCTCGGCGCGTTGATCGAGGGATACCAGGCGGCCACCGAGGCGCAGACCACGTTCATGGTGGCGAACCCGACGCCGAACTTCCGCCGGGTGCTGGCCGTGACCGGGCTGACCGAGCTCTTCGGGCTGAGCGCCGTCGACGCTTCGGAGGAGCCGGCCATCGATTTCGAGACGTCCGAAGCGACCGGGGCGTAGAAGACGGCCCCCGTCGGGGGAGACAGGGGCCGTCCTTGGATTCGGCTCCGGGGGGGTCGAGCCGAATCGACTCGGTGATCGCGGGGGGCGCAACCACCGAGAGCAGGCGAATGCAGATCACAATCTGCACGGAACGCGACCGCCACGCGAGCAACGTGAATCCCAGTCGCAACACAAGCATGCCTCAGTCGAGGGCCACCGTCGAGTCCCCGACGTCACTGAGTGCGACGTATCTGGCACTTTCTTTCCGTAACCTGCGGTGATGGCGACTGTGGACGACGACGACCCGGCGTGGCGAACCGCTACACTTTCGGCCCGTGGGGCGCAGCGCCGCGTTTTTCGACCTCGACAAGACCGTCATCGCCAAGTCCAGTGCTTTGGCCTTCGGACGGCCGTTCTATCGTGATGGCCTGATCAGCCGACGTGACGTGGTGAAAAGTGCCTACGCCCAGTTGATGTTCCGGCTGGGTGGCACCGACGAGCAGACCATGGCTCGCACCCGCGATTATCTGGCCGCTCTGTGCAAGGGCTGGCACGTCGAGCAGGTCCAGCAGATCGTGGCGGAGACGCTGGAAGAGCTGATCAACCCCTATGTGTACGCGGAAGCCGCCACCCTGATCGGCGAGCACCAGGCGGCCGGTCGCGACGTCGTGCTGGTCTCCGCGTCCGGCGACGAGATGGTCCGGCCGATCGGCGAGCTGCTCGGCATCACCGACATCATCGCGACCCGGATGAGCATCACGGACGGCCGCTACAGCGGCGAGGTCGAGTTCTACGCGGCCGGCGAGAACAAGGCCGACGGGATCCGCGCGCTCGCCGCCGAACGCAGCTACGACCTGGCGGAGTGTTACGCATATTCGGATTCGAGCAGTGACCTTCCGATGCTCGGAGTGGTCGGCCACCCCAGCGCGGTGAACCCGAGCCGTACGTTGCGTCGCGTCGCCGTGGAGAATTCCTGGCCGATCCTCGCCTTCCGCAACCCGGTCCCCCTCGGCCGGCGGCTGCGCGACCGGCCCGCCGTCCCGGTGGCGGCCGCCGCCCTGAGCGTCGGCGTCGGCGTGGCGATCGGGATCGCGATCTACGGCCGGCACCGCAGGCTGAAAACCGCCCCGGCGGGGTAATCCGAGAGGCCAGACAAGTGTCTGACTGATCCGGTTAGTCCAACTTTGGGAGCCGAACCCATGGCGATCAAGGCGGCGACGGCGTAGAAAGAACGAGCGGGATACGAGAGATCGGATTCCGTGCACGGCCACCGGGAACCCACGCGCGATCAGCCACGGTAGGCACGTTGCGGCGGGACCTCGGCACCGCGAGAGCGGGGCAGGAGGACTGTCGACAACGACCCAGGTGCACGCTTGATAACCCGGTCGGACGAGCGAAAGAACGGCGCCGCGAGGCGCCGTTCTTCATGTCCGAGGTTGGTTATGCGTTGACCGCGGCCAGGTGGCGGTTGCGCAGCTCGTGATAGACGGCGCGAAAGACCTTGGGGCGGGAGTGGAAGTCGACACCCTGCGCCCACAGCTCGGTGTCCACGCATCCGCCGTCGCGCCGCTCGATCAGCACGGTCATGCCGCTCTCGATCTCCCACGGCCCGATCCGATGGGTGGCCTTGTGCAGCCGGACGTGCGCGATCTCCTGCCATCGCAGCGTCCGGGTCCGGAACAGGCCTTGGATCCGCAGGCCGGCGGGGCTGAGGTAGGCGCCCATCTGGAGGATCCGCCACGAGCCGAGCACCCAGACGACGGCCAGCGCGCTCGCCATCACCCGGAGGGCGTGCCAGCCGAGCCCGAAGGTGTCGATGCTGGTCCAGCCGAGCAGGACGAGCGCCACCGCCTCCCAGCCGATCACGAGCCAGCGGCCGGTGCCGACGGTGTAGGGGCGCACCCAGTTCTCGCTGCTAGGAGGCACGCAAAAAAGTATGCCAACCAAGCTAGGGACGAAATGGCGCTATTCCGACATCGACGCAGAACGTCTCCAACCGGGTGAGTCCCACCTGGGTCGTCAGGCGTTCGCAAGCACTCCGTCGCCGATGGCCGTGAGCTCGTCGGCGCCGGCCGTCACGGCCGCCGCGTAGTGCCGCAGCCACGAGCGCACACCGTCCGGCGTGCCGGTCGCGTAGGCGCCGGACGCGCCCACGTACTCCGGCTCGCGCGCCAGGTGACCGACCTCGGCCGCGACCAGACCGCGCGGATCGAACCCCCGGCTGATCAGCGTGAGCCGGGCGGCCGCCCGGGCCACGACGCCGGCCGGCCCGGCGAACGGGCGCACGGTCAGCAACTCCGCGTGGACGATCGCGGCCAGCAGCAACGGCGGCGTGGTCTCGTTGCCGGCCACCAGCGCGGTGAGCGCGTCGATCCGGTCGGTGCCACCGGCCGGGCGGCCCAGATCGTCGGCGGGCACAACGCCATGCGCGGCCAGCACGTGCAACCGCGCGAGCACCTGGCGGGGCGCTCGAGGCCACAGGTCGACCAGCGCACCGAGGCCCTCGGCGACCCGGAGCGCGCCCTGCACCACCGGATCGGTCACCGTGCCGGCGCGCACCTCCTCCGCGTCGTACCCGTGGCCCTCCAACGCCGCGCTGGCCACCGCCGCGCGCAAGCTGACCTCGGCCGCGACCCGGCCACCCTGGCGGCGCAACGCGCGATGCCGGAGCGCGGCATCGACGCCGGCACGCGCCTCGTCGAGGGCGGGCGCCACATCGGCGAGCTGGAGCAACGGAGCAAGCGGGTCGGCGGGCACGCGTCTACGGTAGCGGGCAAAGAATCCGAAACGATTGGTGCGCGAAGCCGCTCGAATACGGCAAGATTCGATCAGCAAGAAGCAGCCTGCGGCCAACCGGCGCTCGGTGAACGCCATCGAGCGCGCTACTCGTCGCAACCCTCGCCGGGCCCGTCGCCCGGAACTAATGTGCACATGAAAGCCCCGGTGAACGGCAGAGGAGCCGCCCTCATGAGCAAGAGCCTGGAGAACCTTTACTCGGAGACGCGGCAGTTCCCGCCGCCGGAGGCGCTGGCCGCGCAGGCCAATGTGAAGAGTGACGCCTATGATCGGGCGTCCGCGGACCGGATCGGCTTCTGGGAGGAGCAGGCCCGCCGGCTCACCTGGGCCAAGGAGTGGAACCAGGCGCTGGACTGGTCGAACCCGCCGTTCGCGAAGTGGTTCATCGGCGGCGAGCTGAACGTCGCCTACAACTGTGTGGACCGGCACGTCGAGGCGGGCCGCGGCGACAAGGTCGCGATCCACTGGGAGGGCGAGCCCGAGGGCGACACCCGCGCGATCACCTATGCCGACCTGCTCAAGAGCGTCAGCCAGGCGGCGAACACGCTGACCGAGCTGGGCATCCGCGCCGGCGACCGGGTCGCCATCTATCTGCCGATGATCCCCGAGGCGGCGGTCGCGATGCTGGCCTGCGCCCGGGTCGGCGCGACGCACAGCGTGGTCTTCGGCGGGTTCTCGGTGGACGCGCTCTCCACCCGCATCCAGGACGCCGACGCCAAGCTGGTGATCACCGCGGACGGTGGGTACCGGCGCGGCAAGCCGTCGGCGCTCAAGCCGACCGTGGACGAGGCCGTGGCGCAGTGCCCGAGCATCGAGCACGTGCTGGTCGTCAAGCGCACCGGCGAGGACGTGGCGTGGGGCGAGAAGGACCTGTGGTGGCACGACACGGTCGAGAAGGCCAGTCCCGAGCACCAGGCCCAGGCCTTCGACAGCGAGCATCCGCTGTTCATTCTCTACACCTCGGGTACGACCGGGAAGCCGAAGGGCATCCTGCACACCACCGGCGGCTATCTGACCCAGACGTCGTACACGCATCACGCGGTCTTCGACCTGAAGCCGGAGACGGACGTGTACTGGTGCACCGCCGACATCGGCTGGGTGACCGGGCACTCCTACATCGTCTACGGCCCACTCTCCAACGGCGCGACCCAGGTGATGTACGAGGGCACGCCGGACACCCCCCACAAGGGACGGTTCTGGGACATCGTCGACAAGTACAAGGTGTCGCTGCTCTACACGGCGCCGACGCTGATCCGCACGATGATGAAGTGGGGCGACGACATCCCGGCGAAGGCCGATCTGTCGTCGCTGCGCGTCCTGGGCAGCGTCGGTGAGCCGATCAACCCCGAGGCGTGGATGTGGTACCGGAAGAACGTCGGCCGCGACCGCACCCCGATCGTGGACACCTGGTGGCAGACCGAGACCGGCGCGGTGATGATCTCCCCGCTGCCCGGCGTGACCGCCGCCAAGCCCGGGTCGGCGATGACCGCCCTGCCCGGCATCGTCGCCGACGTCGTGGACGACGAGGCCAACCCGGTGCCCGACGGCGGCGGCGGCTTCCTGGTGCTGACCGAGCCGTGGCCGTCGATGCTGCGCACGATCTGGGGCGACGACCAGCGGTTCATCGACACGTACTGGGCGCGCTTCGGCGCCGGCAGCGGCAACGGCGACAAGTGGGTGTACTTCGCCGGCGACGGCGCCAAGAAGGATGACGACGGCTCGCTGTGGCTGCTCGGCCGGGTCGACGACGTCATGCTGATCTCGGGCCACAACATCTCCACCACCGAGGTGGAGTCGGCGCTGGTGTCGCACCCGTCGGTCGCCGAGGCCGCCGTGGTCGGCGCGACCGACCCCACCACCGGTCAGGCGATCGTGGCCTTCACGATCCCGCGGGGCAATGTGGACGCCGAGGGTGACGCGGGCGAGGAGCTCATCAAGGACCTGCGCAACCACGTGGCCAAGAAGCTCGGGCCGATCGCCAAGCCGCGGCAGATCATGCTCGTGGCGGAGCTGCCGAAGACACGGTCCGGGAAGATCATGCGGCGGCTGCTCAAGGACGTCGCCGAGAACCGGTCGCTGGGCGACGTCACCACGCTGCAGGACTCCGCCGTGATGGACCTGATCTCGTCGGGAATGAAGGACGCGAAGTCCGAGGACTGATACGTTCCGGCCCTGCCATCTGCCTCGCGCTATGGCAGGGCCATAACGTGTAACCGACAGCTATCAATCTGCATCCTCGCTTCTCATAGATCTCCATGCCTGCATACGTTCACTTCAAGCCCCTATCCCCGGGGTGCTTCCAGTGGAGGTATGTAGTGCGCAAAGTGGTCGCAGGACTGCTCGGCGCCGCCATGGTCACCAGTGTCGGCGTGATGTCGCCGGCGATGGCCCAGGCGGCACCGCCAGATACAGCACCGGCATCCGGTCAGACCGCCCGAGTCGATGACCACCCGAACCGGCTCGAGGAGAAGCGTCGCGAGCTGCGCCAGGAGGCCGTGAACGGTGTCCTCAAGGGCACGGTGAAGACGGAGAAGCGCGGCAAGAGCACGGTGGCGAAGGTCGGCAAGACCAACGGCCGCGCGATGAACGGCCGCGCCGCCGGCACCGCGGGCCGCGACCAGTACGTCGAGCTCGGGCGTGAGCAGACCGACCGGATCTTCGTGATCCTGGCCGAGTTCGGCAACGAGCGGCACCCGGATTTCCCGGACGTGGACAGTGACCCGGAGACCCCGGGCCCGCTCACCTGGGACGGCCCGCTGCACAACCAGATCCCGCAGCCGGACCGCAGGGTCGACACCAAGACGATCTGGCAGCCGGACTACAACCGCGAGCACTTCCAGCAGATGTATTTCGGCGAGGGCGCGGGCGTCGAGTCGCTCAAGACCTACTACGAGACCCAGTCCTCCGGGCGGTACAGCGTGGACGGTGAGGTCACCGACTGGGTCAAGGTCAAGTACAACGAGGCCCGCTACGGCCGCGACTGCGACATCAACGGCAACTGCACCGACGCGTTCACCTGGGAGCTGGTGAAGGACGCGGCCAACAAGTGGGTCGAGGACCAGCGCGCGGCCGGCCGTACCGACGCTCAGATCAAGGCCGACCTGGCCACCTTCGACGTCTGGGACCGGTACGACTACGACGGTGACGGCGACTTCAACGAGCCGGACGGCTACCTCGACCACTTCCAGATCGTGCACGCCGGCGGCGACAACGCCGACCAGGCGATCCAGCAGGGTGAGGACGCGATCTGGTCGCACCGCTGGTTCGCGTACCAGAACCAGCCGGTCGGCCCGCCGCAGAACCAGAACGGTGGCACCCAGATCGCCGACACCGGATTCTGGATCGGTGACTACACCGTGCAGCCGGAGAACGGCGGCCTGAGCGTCTTCGCCCACGAGTACGGCCACGACCTTGGCCTGCCGGACGACTACGACACCAGCGGCGGCCTGAACAACAACAGCGAGTTCTGGACGCTGATGGCGCAGAGCCGGCTCAGCGGCGCGGGCGAGCCCAACGGCACCCGGCCCGGCGACCTCGGCGCGTGGAACAAGATGCAGCTCGGCTGGCTCGACTACGAGCTGGTCGTGGCCGGTCAGAAGAAGACCATCAACCTCGGGCCACAGGAGTACAACACGGCCAAGGCTCAAGGCGCGGTCGTGGTGCTGCCGGACATCGAGAAGACCACCGATATGGGTGCGCCGTTCGCCGGCGCGAAACAGTGGTTCTCCGGCAACGACAACAACCTGCACAACACGCTGACGAAGTCGGTCGACCTGACCTCGGCGACCACCGCGTCGTTCGACCTCAAGGGCCGCTACAACATCGAGGAGAAGTTCGACTACCTGTACTTCGAGGCCTCCACGAACGGCAAGGACTGGACCGCGCTCGACGGCACGGTCAACGGCGAGCCGATCGGCGTGGACGGCTCCAAGCCGCCGCGGCCGGCCCTCGACGGCGTCAGCGCGGACTGGGCGAGCATCTCGATCCCGCTGACCCAGTACGCGGGCCGGCGGATCCAGCTCCGGCTGCACTACGCGACCGACGGCGGCCTGGCACCGGGTGGCTTCTTCGGCGACGACCTGACGGTCACCGTCAACGGCACGGCGCAGTCGGTGGACGGCGCCGAGGGACCGCTGACCTGGGCGGCCGCCGGATTCTCGACACTCGGCTCGACGTTCACCGCGTCGTACGACAACTTCTACATCATGGGCAACCGCAGCTACGTGTCCTACGACAAGTACCTGAAGACCGGCCCGTACAACTTCGGCTGGACGCCCGACAAGCCGTACCTGTCCGAGCACTTCGCGTACCAGCAGGGCCTGCTGATCTCGTACGCCAACTCGTACTGGAAGGACAACAACACCAACGTCCACCCGGGCGAGGGCCGCAACCTGATCATCGACTCGCACCCGCAGGCGATCTACAACATCGACGGTCAGCCGTTCCGGTCGCGGGTCATGCTCTACGACGCCCCGTTCAGCCTGACCAAGGCCGACTCGTTCACGCTGCACGTCGCGGGCAAGCCCTCCTACATCCGGGGCAAGGCCGCGCAGCCGCTGTTCGACGACACGAGGTCGTACTTCGACCCGGCGATCCCCTACGCCGGCGTGAAGCTGCCGGCGGTCGGCGTCAAGGTCCGCGTGATCGAGCAGAGCGGAACGTCGCTCAAGATCCGCATCAGCTGAATCGCCTCGGCTGAGAACGCACTGAGAGC
>NZ_JBFAZH010000205.1:0-8903 GCF_040681735.1 Actinoplanes sp. NPDC051633
GGCCCGGCCCGGCCCCTTTGCTCTGCTTCCCCTGAGGAAGCAGATCCAGGGTGAGGCGGCCCCGGCCGGCAAGCATCGCGCCTGCTCGGCCAAGGGCGCGCCGGCGTCCGGCCCGGTGGGGGTGGCTGGATCTGCTTCCCTGGAGGAAGCAGAGCAAAGGGGCCGCGGGTGGTTGGCCCGACGGGTGGCGGAATCGCCTCAGGCGGCGCGGCCGGGCCAGGGCGTGGTGAGCTCGCCGAGACGCCAGCGGCCCGGCTCGTGCAGGACCCGGCCGTCGGCGTGCAGGGCGGCCGCGGCCCGGCGCCAGCGTTGCCGCGGGCCGAAGGGGCCGGCCGCCGCGTCCCAGGCTCGGCGCAGCGCCGACAGGAAGTCGTGGATCGGCTCGCCCGGAACGTTGTGGTGGATGAGCGCCTTGGGCAGGCGCTCGGCGATTGTCTCCGGATGGTCCAGGGTGGACAACCGCGTCGAGAGGGTCAGCGTCTGCGGGCCGTCCGCCGTCACGAGCGCCCACGTGGCCACCCGGCCCAGCTCGTCGCAGGTGCCCTCGACCAGCACCGCGCCCGTCACGGTCATCGCCCGCCACGCCTCGGCGACCGCGTCCTCGTCGTACTGGCGCAGCACGTTCAGCGCCCGCACCACGACCGGGCGCAGGCCGGCCAGCTCGAAACCGCCGCGGCGGAACTCCAGGCCCGGCGGGTCCGCGGAGGATTGCGCCGCTGCCACGCGTACCGGATCGATCTCCAATCCGACCACCGCGACGTCCGCACGTACCTGGTCGCGCAGTCTCGCCCGCAGCTCGACGGCGGTGACGGGCGTGGCTCCGAAGCCCAGATCGACGACCAGGGGTACGCGCGCCCGCGCGATCAGGTTGCCGCACCGGTACGCGATCCAGTTGTCCACCCGGCGCAACCGGTTGGGGTTGGTCGTGCCTCTGGTGATCGCGCCGACCGGCCGTCCGCCGCCCCGCCGCCGTCCCTGACCGGACCGAGGGCCGATCCTCACAACTCTCGATGCACCTTGTGCTGGGCCGCCTGGGCGAGCGGACGCACCACCAGCCGGTCGATGTTGACGTGGTGCGGACGGGTGGCCGCCCACGCGATGCAGTCGGCGATGTCGTCGGCGACCAGCGGCTCTGCCACGCCGGCGTAGACCGCCTCCGCCTTCTCCGGGCTGCCGGTCCGGTTCAGCGCGAACTCGTCGGTGCGCACCATCCCGGGGTCGATCTCGATCACCCGCACCGGCTTGCCGACGATCTCCAGCCGCAGCGTGCCGACCAGGGCGGTCTGGGCGTGCTTGGCCGCCGTGTACCCGCCACCACCCTCGTAAACGACGAAGCCCGCGGTGGAACCGACCGTCACGATCGTCCCCTTGCCGCTCGCCTCCAACGCCGGCAGCAAGGCCTTGGTCACCCGCAGTGTGCCGAGGACGTTCACGTCGAACATCCACTGCCAGTCGTCGACCGACGCGGCCGAGACCTCGTCCACGCCGCGGGCGCCGCCGGCGTTGTTCACCAGGATGGTGAGCGGCCCGTCCAGGCCGGCCACCGTCTCGGCCAGCCGGGCGACGGACGCGTCGTCGGTGATGTCGCACGCCACCGCGGTCGCGTCGCCGACCTCCTTGACCAGCGCTTCCAGGCGATCGGCCCGGCGCGCGGCGGCCACCACGTGAAAGCCCTCGGCGACCAGACGGCGGGCCGCGGCCGCGCCGATCCCACTGGACGCGCCGGTCACCACCGCGATGTTCTTCGTCATGCCGTCGATCCTGCCTCATGACGCGCGTCACGCTCACGAGTGCTGGTGCGATTCAGCATGCATCGATGGGGAAGATGAACAACGTTGTGACAGTTGACAGAAACGTTTGAACAGATCCGGCGAAGGGACCCATCGTGGTTGGAGGCTGGCCGACTCCTCGGCGTATCGCCACTTTGTCGGTTCACACGTCGCCGCTGGAACAACCGGGCACCGGGGACGCCGGCGGCATGAACGTGTACATCGTCGAGACCTCGAAGCGGCTGGCCGAGCTGGGCGTCGAGGTGGAGATCTTCACCCGGGCGACCTCCTCCGAGCTGCCGCCGCTGGTCGAGATGGCGCCGGGGGTCACCGTGCGGCACGTCACCGCCGGACCCTTCGAGGGCCTGTCGAAAGAAGAGCTGCCGTCGCAGCTTTGCGCGTTCACCAACGGCGTCCTGCGCGCCGAGGCGGCTCACCCGCCCGGCTACTACGACCTCATCCACTCGCACTACTGGCTCTCCGGCCAGGTCGGCTGGCTGGCCCACGAACGCTGGGGTGTGCCGCACGTGCACACCGCACACACCCTGGCCAAGGTGAAGAACAGGCTGATCGCCGCCGGTGACCGGCCCGAGCCCAAGGCCCGGGTGATCGGCGAGGAGCAGGTGGTCGCCGAGTCGGACGCGCTGGTGGCGAACACCCGGTTCGAGGCGCAGGACCTGGTCGCGTGCTACGACGCCGACCCGGGCCGGCTGACCGTGGTGCAGCCCGGCGTCGACCTGTCCCGGTTCCGCCCCGGGCCGTCCGACCGGGCCCGGTTCGGGCTGCCGGAGCACGGTTACGTGGTGTCGTTCGTCGGGCGGATCCAGCCGCTCAAAGGCCCCGACGTGCTGATCCGCGCCCTGGCCGAGCTGCGGCGCCGCGAGCCCGCCACCCCGATCACAGTGGTGATCTGCGGCGGCCCGAGCGGCAGTGGGCTGGATCGGCCCACCTCCCTGATCGAGCTGGCCGCCTCGCTCGGGGTGTCCGACGCGGTGCGGTTCCTCCCGCCGCAGACCGGCGACGACCTGGCCGCGCTCTACCGCTCGTCCGACCTGGTGGCGGTGCCGTCGCACAACGAGTCGTTCGGGCTGGTCGCGCTCGAGGCGCAGGCGTGCGGCACGCCGGTGCTGGCGGCCGCGGTCGGCGGGCTGGTCACGGCGGTCCGCGACGGAATCAGCGGGGTGCTGGTCGACGGCCACGATCCGCGGGACTGGGCGCGGGTGCTGGCCGGGCTGCTGCGCGCGCCCGGGTTCCGCGCGGAGCTGTCCGAGGGGGCGGTCGAGCACGCCACCGGGTTCTCCTGGGACCGGACGGCCGAGGGACTGCTGCGGGTCTACCGTGAGGCGGTGACCGCGCATCGGGCATTGATCGCGGCGCGGCTGGAGGCGTACGCATGGTGAGCGATCTGATCGAGCGGGTTTGTGCCGAGCGTGAGCTGGAGTGCGAGGCCGCCGGCGAGGGTCACTGGGTGGTGACCCTGCCCGGCACGCACAAGCTCAAGACCACCTGCAATCTGATCGTCGGCGAGCACGCCCTGCGCGTCGAGGCGTTCGTGATGCGCCAGCCCGACGAGAACCGCGAGGAGCTGTGGGCCTGGCTGCTGCGCCGCAACGCGCGGATGTACGGGGTGAGCTTCTCCATCGACGGCGTCGGCGACGTCTACCTGACCGGGCGGGTGTCGCTCAAGTCGCTGGACGAGGACGAGCTGGACCGGCTGCTGGGCGCGGTGCTGACGTACGCGGACGAGTCCTTCGACTCGATGCTGGAGATCGGCTTCGGCGAGTCGATCCGCCGCGAGTGGGCCTGGCGGGTCAAGCGCGGCGAGTCACTGGCCAACCTGCAGGCGTTCGAGCACTTCGCCGCCAAGACGGACTAGCTCACCAGCTCGGCGGCGACGAGCTGGGTCAGGTCCACGTTGGGCAGCAGGCGGCCCTGCGCCTCGGTGCCGATCTTGACCAGCGGCCCGCGCTGCAACATCGAGCCCGGCTCGCTCGGCTCCTTCGGCGCGGACTCCTCCCACACCGAGTCCTCGATCGCGTGGAGGGCCGGCACTACGAAGCCGATGAGCTGGACCACAGTGGCGTCCGGGTTCTCCGCGCCGTCCGGAGGACCAGGCGCCGGCAGCGGCACAGCTTCGGGCGCGGGCTGCTGGGCGGTCGCTTCTACCAGCAACACCCGCGCGGCGGCCGGGTCCACCGGGTCGGCCAGCCCCAGCAGCACCGGCAGTGAGAGCAGCGGCACCGACAGCTTGCGGTGGGTGAAGACGCCGAGCAGGGCGCCGCCGCTGTCCAGGCCGATGGCGTGTTCCGGGTACGGGACGATCTCGGTGATCTGGTCGAGGGGCGTGGCCGCCTCCATGCCGACGCTGTAGGTCAGGAACTTGCGCACGCTCGCCACGATCCGGCGCCCGTCGTGACTCTCGGCCGGCACCTCACCGGACACCTCCGGCGGCCGGCTCCCGGCGGAGGCCGCGGCGTCCAGCGGCAGACCCAGGCCGGCCAGCGTGTCCAGCTCCGGGTCCGCGCGCAGCGCCGACCCGTTCAGCAACAGATGCTGCTCGCCGCTCTCGACCCGCAGGATCCCGTCCAGGAAGCCGCCCTTGCGCATGCCGATCGGCGGCAGCGGCAGCACGTCGCTCAGCGGCACCGCCACGATGTCCGCGATGTCGGTGACGGTCAGCACCACCAGGCCACGCTCGGTGGCCAGGACCAGGCCGCGCAGGTTGCCGTCGTCGGGCAGCGCGCCCAGTCCGAGCAGACCCAGCGGGTCGACCGCGGGCACCGCCCGGCCATGCAGGTGCACCACCCCGCGGCAGGTGGACCCGTCCAGCGGCGACGAATGCAGGGTGAGCTGCGGGATCACCGAATGCACGTGCGACACGTCGATGCTCAGGCCGACGGCCCCGCAGCGGAGCAGCAGGACCGTACGCCGGCCCGAATCGGCCGCGGCACCCACCGGCGGGCGCAGGCCGACGTCCTTGACCACCGGGATCCCCGGGCGATCGGAGATCGCCGCCGCGTCCAGCAAAGCGACCACCGCACGATCCTCGGCACGCTCGAAGGTGTGCGAGAACAAGGCCCGTCCCTCGCCGGCCACGGTGGTCTCCAGCAGGGCGTCCGCGGTGATCCGGGCGACGCCCTCGATCTCGTCGGCGAGCAGGCCGAAGATCTGGCCGGCCCGCGCCACGATGACGATCACCTTGCCCTCGTCCTCGGCGTGCGCGCCGAACCCGGCCAGCCGGCACAGGTCCAGCACCGGGATCACCACATGCCGCAGGTTGACCGCGCCGAGCAGCCCTTCCGCGCTGGCCGGCAGCGGACTGAACCGCGGCGGCCGCATGATCACCTCGCGCAGCTCGTCCAGCGGCAGCGCCACCCGCACCTCGCCCGCCCGGAACACCCCGTAGAGGGCGTCCGTGGTGCTGGTCGTCACGAGGACGCCTCGGTGCCGATCAGCTCGGTGATGTGCTGGGAGACGGCCTTGGACGCGTTCTGCTGCAGCGCCGTCGAGTCGGCGATCCGTTTGATCGACTCACTCGTCGAGGCGACACTCTTCAAGATCATTCCGAACGCCTCCTGCGCCCGATGCGAGACCGTCGAGCCCTGGCTCACCCGGTTCGCCGACTCGTGTATCAGCGTGGTGATCTCCCGCGCCGCGTCCGACGAGCGCTCGGCCAGCTTGCGCACCTCACCGGCCACCACCGAGAAGCCGACGCCGTGCTCACCGGCCCGGGCCGCCTCGATCGAGGCGTTGAACGCCAGCAGGTTGGTCTGCCCCGCGATCTCGCCGATCACGTTGACGATCGCCGCGATCTGATCCGACGACCGCTCGATCAGGTCGATCGCCTCGATCGCGTTGCGCAGCTCCTCGTACCCGTCCTGGGCGTTCTGCTGCGTCTCGCCGGCCAGCGTGCTGGCCTGCTGAGCGCTCACCGTGATCTCGTCGATCGAACCGGTCAGCGCGGCGATCGAATCGCTCATCTCCCGCGTCTTGGACGACAGCCGCTGCTCCAGCTGCACCTGGTCGGTGATGTCGTGGGCGTACTTGACGACCTTGAACGGCTCACCCTTGGTGTTCAGGATCGGGCTGTACGTGGCCTGGATCCACACGTCGCGGCCGAACTTGCCGATCCGGTGGAACCGTCCGACAAGGTATTCGCCCTTGCGCAGCCGCAGCCAGAAGTCGCGGTACTCGGCCGAGGTCACGTAGTCGCCGGTGCAGAGCATCGAGTGGTGCTGGCCGACCAGCTCGCGGGCGGAGTAGCCCAGGGTGCGCTGGAAGTTCTCGTTCGCCATCAGGATGTTGCCCTCGAGGTCGAACTCGATGACCGCCTGCGCCCGGTTGATCGCGATGTCCTTGCCCTGGTATTCGGCGTTGCGCAGCTTCGTGTCGGTGACGTCGACCGCGTACTTGACGACCTTGTACGGCCGGCCGTCCAGGTCGTAGATCGGGTTGTACGTGGCCTGCAGCCAGACCTCCCGGCCGCCCTTGGCGACCCGCTTGTACTCGCCCGAGTCGAACTCGCCGCGCCCGAGCTTCTCCCAGAACGCCAGGTAATCCGGGCTCGACGCCGTCTCCGCGTCCATGAACATCCGGTGATGCTGCCCGCGGATCTCCTCCATCGAGTAACCCACCGTGTCCAGGAAGTTCTTGTTCGCGTACAGCACGCGGCCCTGCAGGTCGAACTCGACCACCGCCTGGGCCCGGCTGATCGCCGACACCTTGCCCTCGTACTCGGAGTTGCGCAGCTTGCCCTCGGTGATCTCGGTGGCGTACTTGACGACCTTGAACGGCCGGCCCTCGAGATCGAAGATCGGGTTGTACGACGCCAGCAGCCACACGTCGCGACCGCCCTTGGCGACCCGCTTGTACTCGCCCGACTCGTACTCGCCCTTGGCCAGGCGCTGCCAGAACTGCGCGTACTCGGCGCTCTTCGCGTGCTCGGCGTCGACGAAGACGCGGTGGTGCTGGCCGCGGATCTCCTCGGCCGTGTAGCCCATCGTGTTGAGGAAGTTCGGATTCGCCTCGAGGATCCGGCCGTCGAGGTCGAACTCGACCACCGCCTGAGCCCGGCTGATCGCGGTCACCTTGCCGACGAACTCGGCACTCCTGATCTTGTTCTCGGTGACGTCGCCGGCGTACTCGACCACCTTGAAGGGCCGGCCGTCCAGATCGAAGATCGGGTTGTAGGTCGCCTGCAGCCACACCTCCCGGCCGTCCTTGGCCAGCTGCTTGTACTCGCCCGTCTCGAACTCGCCCCGGGCCAGCGACTGCCAGAAATTCCGGTACGCCGCGCCCCGCGCCTCCTCCTCGTCGACGAACATCCGGTGGTGCTGCCCCCGCACCTCGTCCAGCGTGTAGCCCATCGTGTTGAGGAAGTTCGGGTTGGCGTCGATGATCCGGCCGTCCAGGTCGAACTCGATGACCGCCTGGGCCCGGCCGATCGCGGTGACCTTGCCCTCGTATTCGGCATTGCGCAGCTTCGTCTCGGTGACGTCCATGGCGTACTTGACGATCTTGTAAGGCCGGCCGTCCAGGTTGAAGATCGGGTTGTACGTCGCCCGGATCCACACCTCGCGGCCACCCCGGCCGACCCGCTTGAACTCGCCGCTCTCCACCTCGCCCGACGCCAGCCGCTCCCACAACTGGGCGTACTCGACGCTCTCCGCGTACCGCTCCTCGCACAGCATCCGGTGGTGCTGACCGACCAGATCCCCGAGCGAATAGCCGGTCAGCTCCAGGAAGTTCTCGTTCGCGGTCAGGATGATGCCGTCCAGGTCGAACTCGATCACCGCCTGGGAACGGTCGATCGCCGCGTACTTGCCCTTCAGCTCGGTGACCTGCCGCCGGTCCTCGGTGATGTCGTACGCGGTGATCAGCACCAGGTTCTGGTCCGACTCGATCGGCCCGCAGTTCAACCGCAGCCAGCGGTGCCGGTCGGCGTTGTCCGTCACCGACGTGACCTGCTCCAGATACTCCCCGGCCCGCGCCGCGTCCAGCATCCGGTCCACCGCCGTCGCCGACGTGTGCCACAGCTGCGCCAGCGGCACACCCAGCACATCGTCCTCGGACCGCCCGATCAGCTCGCAGAACCGCTGATTCGCCGTGGCCACCTCGCCGGACCGGCCGTTCACCGTGGCGATCAGGCGCTCGTGCAACAACAGGTCGAGCGCGGCGCGCTGCAACGGCCGGTCGTCGGCTGAAGCGGTGGGCTGGGACATGTAGGTCTCCCATGGGTCGAACCGGGTCAGTCCCCCAACCGATCGGCAACCGTCCCGAAACCCTGAGCCCGACGTACCCTCCACCGTCCGGCGCATCCGACCGGATCCCCCGTTCGGTCAGCTGTGACCGTCAAGACAGATGGCAGACATCCAACTGGCTTGTCAGTCCTTGACCGGTCCAACTAGCGTGGTCGATGGACGCCGAGCCGTTAGTTCGGGGAACGGGTCGACCGCTTGCGGTCACCGCGGTGAGGCGTTGGGGACGGGTGGCATCAGCCGTTGGGGGACGGCGCGACCCGAGACCGGCGGTGTGTGCGGGCGGCGCCTATGGGGATGGGCGTCGTCCGCCGCCGCCGGCGCTGGTTCTCCGTGTCCGCAAAAAGCGCGGGACCCGGAGGCGCCGGCGGCATTCCTGCTCAGGGGGCCGAGCCCCCTGAAACCCCACGTTGTCTTTCTCTTGCGCTCTCCGCTGGGTTGCGGCCTTTGACCCGCCGGGTACGCGACCCCGCCGCGGATCCCCACCTTCGATCCTCGGTGCATAACGTCGCCTGCTCAGCGCGGGCACTTCCCCTGGGCGGACGACCTGGCCGTCGCCGGATTTGCGTCGCCTGTTCTGGGCTGCGTCGGCTGCCGGGCGTTGCTTCGCCCGCCCGACGCTGCGCGGCTCGTCCTCGCGTCGCACCGTCTCGCCTGGCGCCTGCACTGCCGGCCGCTCGCCGTCACACCGGTGCCCTCCAGCGCCGCCTCCCGCGCCCGCACCCTCCGCTCGCTTGGTTACGCCCGCACTGCGCCGCCCGCTTGGCTGCGCCCGCGCCGCCCACGCCGCGTCGCCCACGCCGCCTGCTCCGCGCCGCCCCCGGCCCGCGCCGCCCCCGGCCCGCGCCGCCCGCCCGCGCCGCCCGCCCGCGCCGCC
>NZ_JBFAZH010000206.1:0-8873 GCF_040681735.1 Actinoplanes sp. NPDC051633
GAGGAGCTGGGCCGTGCCTTCCCCGGCGTCGCCGTGCGCACCTCCGGCCGCGACGAGGTGCTGCAGACCGTGCCCGCCGAGGCCTCCGTGGTGGTCGCGACGCCGGGCGCCGAGCCGGTGGCCGAGGGCGGCTACGGCGCGGTGCTGCTGCTCGACACCTGGGCCCTGCTCACGCGCTCCGACCTGCGCGCCGGTGAGGAGACGATGCGCCGCTGGCTGAACGCGTCGGCGCTGGCCCGCCCCGACGGCTCGGTCATCGTCGTGGCGGACGGCTCGCTGGTCTCGGTGCAGGCGTTGCTGCGGTGGGACCCGGGCTGGTTCGCCGCCCGTGAGCTGGCCGAGCGCCGCGAGCTCCGGTTCCCGCCGGCCGCCCGGATGGCCGACCTCACCGGTCCGGCCTCCGCGGTCGCCGAGCTGCTCGAGACGGCTCGCCTGCCGGAGGGTTGCGAGATCCTCGGTCCGGTCCCGGTGCCGGCCCCGGCGGGGCCCGCCGTCGCCGGAGGCTCAGCGGCCGGTAGCAACACAGCTCATGAGCGCATGCTGCTGCGGGTCAACCGCGGGCGGGCCGCCGAGCTCGCGCACGCCCTGCACGAGGCGTCCGCCGTGCGCTCGGCACGCAAAGCCGCGCTGCCGGTGCGCGTCCAGATCGACCCCGCGACGTTGTTCTAGGAAGGTTCCAGGAGGATGGATCGATGAATGTCGGTGCCGCCGTCGCGTCGTTGATGTCTCCGCACGGGCTGCCGGATCCGTACCCGGCCTACGACGCGTTGCGGGCGGTCGGGCCGGTGCTGCCGGTGGGCAGGCGGTTCATCGTCACCGGCTATGCGGCCGTCGACGGCATCCTGCGCAACCCGAAGATGCTGGCCTACGACTCCGGGATCCTCGACACGCAGTTCGACGAGTGGCGCGCGAACCGGGCGGTGTTCCTGTTCGCCGAGTCCATGCTGCGGCAGAACCCGCCCAACCACACCCGCATGCGGCGGCTGGCCTCCGGTGTCTTCACCGCTCGCCGGGTGAGCGCGTTGCGCGAGGTGATCGCCGCCCAGGTCGACGAGATCCTCGACGAGTTCGCCGGTCAGGTGGAGGTCGACGTGGTGACGCGGCTGGCGTACCCGCTGCCGATCGCGGTGATCTGCGCGCTGCTCGGCATCCCGGCCGCCGACCGTGACCTGTTCCGGCGGCTGGCCGAGGCGCTCACCGCGGTGCTCGAGGTGCGCTGGACCGAGGAGCAGGGCCGTGTCGCGCACGACGCCGCGGTGGAGCTGGAGGCGTATTTCGACGGGCTGATCGCCCAGCGCCGGGCCGAGCCGCGCGACGACCTGGTCACCGCCCTGGCCGCGGCGCACGACGCGGGCGGTGACCGGCTCACCGGCGATGAGCTGATGGGCAACCTCGCGCTGCTGCTGGTGGCCGGCTTCGAGACCACCACCAACCTGCTCGGCAACGGCCTCGTGCTGCTGCTCGACCGCCCGGAGCTGGCGAAGCGGCTGGCCGCCGAGCCGGCGAGCGCACCCGGCTATGTGGAGGAGGTGCTGCGCTTCGATCCGCCGGTGCAGCTGACCGAGCGGTTCGCCGGGGCCGACCTCACCATCGAGGGCGTGCGGGTGCCGGCCGGCGCCGAGATGATCCTGCTCCTCGGCGCGGCGAACCGGGACCCGGCGCGGTTCGACCGGCCGGAGGTGTTCGACCCCGACCGGCCGGACAACGCTCCGCTGACCTTCGGCGCGGGCGCGCACTACTGCCTGGGTGCGCCGCTGGCCCGGCTCGAGGCACAGATCGCCCTGCCCGCCCTGCTGCGCCGTTTCCCGGCGATGGAGCTGACCGGGCGACCGGAGCGGCGACCCCGCCTCACGCTGCGCGGATGGGCCGCGCTCGGAGTCCGGCTCGACTCCGTAGACTGAATGCCGTCGCACACCCCCTTGTCAGGTAGGAGTACCACCGCGTGACCGTCCAGCCCATCCGCCTCTTCGGTGACCCGGTGCTGCGCACCGCGGCCGATCCGGTCGTGGACTTCGACAAGGAGCTGCGCCAGCTCGTCAAGGACCTGGTCGAGACCATGCAGGACGAGGGCGGCGCCGGCCTGGCCGCCCCGCAGCTCGGCGTGGGCCTGCGCGTCTTCGCCTTCGATGTGGACGACGTCGTCGGCCACATCGTCAACCCGGTGCTCACCTTCCCCGACGACGAGGAGCAGGACGGCCCCGAGGGCTGCCTGTCCATCCCCGGGGTCTACGTCGACACCAAACGCCGGCAGAACGTCGTGGCGGCCGGCTACAACGAGCACGGCGACCCGATCCGGCTGATCGGCACCGGTCTGATGGCGCGCTGTGTGCAGCACGAGACCGACCACCTCGACGGCGTGCTGTTCCTGGACAGGCTGGACGCGGCCGCCCGCAAGGACGCGATGAAGCAGATCCGCGAGGCGGAGTGGTACAACGAGGGACGGCCCCCGGTGATCAAGGAGAGCCCGCACGGCCGGGGCATCTTCGGCCTGGGCCGGTGAGCATGCGCCTGATCTTCGCCGGCACGCCAGCCGTGACGATCCCCGCCCTGGACGCGATCGCCGACTCGCAGCACGAGCTGGTGGCCGTGGTCACCCGCCCGGATGCGCCCGCCGGCCGTGGCCGCCGGCTGGTCCGCTCGCCGGCCGGCGCGTGGGCCGACGAGCGCGGCATCGAGGTGCTCACCCCCCAGCGCCCCCGCGAGCCCGAGTTCCAGGAGCGGCTGCGGGAGCTGGCGCCCGATTGCGTGCCGGTGGTGGCGTACGGCGCGCTGGTCCCGCCGAGCGCCCTGGAGATCCCGAAGCACGGCTGGGTGAACCTGCACTTCTCGCTGCTGCCCGCCTGGCGCGGCGCCGCGCCCGTGCAGCACGCCGTGCTGCACGGTGACGAGGTGACCGGCGCCAGCGTCTTCGAGCTGGAGGCGGGGCTGGACACCGGTCCGGTCTACGGCACGCTGACCGAGCCGATCGGCCCGCACGACACCTCCGGCGAACTGCTGGAGCGCCTCGCCACCCAGGGCGCCGGCCTGCTCGTCGCGGTGCTCGACGCGATCGCCGACGGCACGGCGCGGGCCCACCCGCAGCCGGCCGACGGTGTCACGCTGGCACCGAAACTGACCGTCGACGACGCCCGCATCCGATGGGGCGACCCGGCGTTCGGCGTGGACCGGCGGATCCGCGCGTGCACGCCCGCGCCGGGCGCGTGGACCACGCTGCGCGGCGACCGGCTCAAGCTGGGCCCGGTCCGCGCGGTCGCGAACGCGGCGCCCCTCAAGCCCGGCGAGCTGTCGGTCGAGCGCACCCAGGTGCTCGCCGGCACGGCCACCACCCCGGTGGTGCTGGGTGAGGTGCGGGCCGCGGGCAAGAAACCGATGCAAGCCGTCGACTGGGCGCGGGGCCTGCGAATCCAGGCGGGGGAGACATTCGAGTGACGGACCACAGGGCGGACCGGCCATACAACGCGGGGCGGCCGCGCCGGCCCGGGGGTCCCGGTCAGGAGCGTGACGCCAGGTCGGGGCGTGGCCCGCGGTCGGGTCGCCCGCCGTCGGATCCCGCGCGGCAGGCGGCGTACGAAGCGATCGCCGCGGTGCACCGCGATGACGCGTACGCGAACCTGGTCCTCTCCGAGATCCTGCGCGGGATGCGGCTGCACGGGCGGGACGCGGCGTTCGCGACCGAGCTGACCTACGGGACGCTGCGCGCGCTCGGGACGCTCGACCTGGTCATCGCCGCGGCGGCCGGGCGCGACGTCGCCCGGATCGACCCGCCGGCCCGCGACGCGCTGCGGCTCGGGGCCTATCAGCTGCTCTACACCCGGGTGCCGGCGCACGCGGCGGTCAACCAGACCGTCGACCTGGTGCGCTCGGTGGCGCCCGGTGCGGCCGGCTTCTCCAACGCGGTGATGCGCGAGATCTCCGAGGGCGGCGACCTCGACGCGTGGCTGACGAAGCTGGCTCCGGCGTACGAGGAGAACCCGGTCGCGAACCTCGCCGTCCTGCACAACCATCCGCAGTGGATCATCCGGGCGTTCTCCGAGGCGCTCGGTGGCGACCTGGAGGACACGGCGCGGCTGCTGATCGAGGACAACCTGCCCGCCGCGGTGCACCTGTGCGCGCGGCCGGGCCGGGCCGACGCCGTCGAGCTGGCCGACGAGGTGGGCGGCGTCCCGGGCGCGTTCTCGCCGTACGCGGTCTACCTCAGCGGCGGCTCGCCCGGCGAGCTGGCCGCGATCGCCGACGGCCGCGCACACGTGCAGGACGAGGGTTCGCAGCTGGTCGCGGCGGCGCTGCTGGCCGCGCCGGTGACCGGCCAGGACACCCGCTGGCTCGACCTGTGCGCCGGGCCGGGCGGCAAGACCGGCCTGCTCGGCGCGATTGCGGCCGGGCGTGGCGCCGAGGTGACCGCGGTCGAGGTGGCCGAGCACCGGGCGCGGCTGGTCGAGCAGGCCACCGACGGCATGCCGGTGACCGTGCTGCCGATGGACGGGCGCTCGGTGGGCCGCGACCCCGACCTGCCGGAGGAGTCGTTCGACCGGGTGCTGGTGGACGCGCCGTGCACCGGGCTCGGTTCGCTGCGCCGCCGCCCGGAGTCGCGCTGGCGCCGCCAGCCGGCCGACCTGCCGCCGCTGACGAAGCTGCAGCGCGAGCTGTTGGTGGCGGCGCTGCGCGCGGTCCGGCCGGGTGGCGTTGTGGCCTATGTCACGTGCTCCCCGCACATGGTGGAGACGCAGGTGACCGTGACCGAGGGCGCCCGCCGCAGCGGCGTCGAGGTGGACTTCGTCGACGCGAGGCCGCTGCTCCCGCCGGGCATGCCGCACCTGGGCCCGGGCCCGACCGTGCAGCTCTGGCCGCACCGGCACGGCACCGACGCGATGTTCCTGGCGGTGCTGCGCCGAACCACGTGATTGTCGACCTTTCCGATCCAGAAACTCTGGGTAGGTTGATGGTCATGAATGTCATCGGCGTGGGTTTCGGACGGACGGGCACGGCGAGTCTCAAGGCGGCACTGGAGCGGCTGGGCTTCGGCCCGTGCGCGCACTTCTTCCCGCTGATCGAGGACCAGGAGCGGGCCGCCCTGTGGCTGCGGGCCGCGCAGGGCGAGCCGGAGTGCGTCGCCGAGGCACTCGCCGGTCATCGGTCCACGGTGGACTGGCCGGGCACGTTCTTCTGGCGCGACCTGATCGTGCGCTACCCCGAGGCGAAGGTGGTGCTGACGGTCCGCGACCCGCAGAAGTGGTACGAGAGCGCGGAGCGGACCATCTATCGCGCCGCGACCAGCTTCCGCGAGTCCGGCGCGCCGATGCCGCCGTTCGCGCGGATGGCCCGGGCGACGGTCTGGAACGGCACCTTCAAGGACAACTTCGCCGATCGCGACTTCGCGATCAGGACCTTCGAGGAGCACAACGAGGCGGTCCGCCGCGAGGTCCCGGCGGAGCGTCTGCTGGAGTTCGAGGTACGGCAGGGCTGGGGGCCGCTGTGCGACTTCCTCGGCCGTCCCGTCCCCGACGAGGACTTCCCGCGCCTCAACGACACGCATACCTTCCAGGAGCGCAGGCCGGGTCTGCCCGATCAGGACGGTCGCCTTTGGGGGTGAGTTGCACGGAGCCGGCAGGGAGGCCGCCCCGCGGCCGACCGGTCTCCCCGGGAGGGGCGCACGGGCGACCACCCACCCAGGCCGGCAAAGGCCTTATGCGTAGTGGATCGGGAGCTTCGACTCGCCGGCGTCCCGGTACGTGCCGCGCATCTCGTCGTCGGCCAGCCACAGGAAGCACTGGACCGAGCGGATGCCCGCCGCCCACTCCGCGCGGCTCGGGGCGAAGGCCAGCCAACCGGCCCGGTACTGCATGTTCTCGTCGTCGGGGACACCGGTGAAGTCGGCGATCGAGGAGCGGCAACCCTCGGCCATCCGGTCGTCGTTCTCCAGTTTCTCCAGCGCCACGTCGGGGGCCGTCCACAAGCCGGTGAACTCGGCGTGGTGGCCGAGCTCGCAGGGCACTGCCGTCATGTCGCGGACGTTGCCGTCGCGGATCGACGGGTTGAAGCACCGCAATGCCATCGGCGCCTTGCCCTTGAGGGAGTCGCGCAGGGTGCCGTCGCGGCTCACCACGCGGTCGGTGCCCGGATCGACCTCAGCCAGGTCGCAGCGGAACCACCTCGCGCCCGCTGCCCACCCCTCCGGTCCCGGAAGCACCGGCTGAAGCCGCAGGCGGCCCGTGCGCCACCGCGCGCCGGTGAACACGTCCGCCCGCTTCGAGCACTCCGTCGCGGCCGCCGTCCGGGCCGCGGCCGGGTCGTCGCCCGCCGCCGCGCCGGGCAGGTCGCCGACGAAATAGGCCTCGGCCACGTGCCGCTCGGCGCAGTCGAAGGGGGCGTACGAGGCCAGTGGCTCGGTCGGCTCGAGCTTGTCGAAGCAGCCCTGCGCGGCGGGCCGGAAGGAGGTCGCCGGTGGTGGCGGCTTCCAGTCGTCGCCGATGTTGCCGTCGACTCCGTACGGCAGGCTGCCGCACCCGCCCACCAGCAGACCGGCCACCAGCACAACGGTGGCCGCCACCCAGCGCGCGACTCGCCGCACATCGCCCCCAGCAGATCGGTACGGATGAGTATCGCGGTTCGGGGCCCTGACGGCAGCCCCCGGGGGGCCGCTCAGGTTCTACACTTCGACCGTGGAGCCATCGCCGACCGATCCGATCATCGCGCCGAGCATCCTGGCCGCGGACTTCGCCCACCTGGCCGACCAGGTGCACGCCATCGAGGGCGCCGCCGACTGGGTGCACGTGGACGTCATGGACAACCATTTCGTCCCGAATCTGACGATCGGCCTGCCCGTGGTGCAGAGCTTGAAGAAGGCGACGTCGATCCCGTTCGACGTGCACCTCATGATCACCGACCCGGAGCGGTGGGCGCCCGGGTATGCGGAGGCGGGCGCCCACAACGTCACCTTCCACGCCGAGGCCTGCGACAACCCGGTGGCGCTGGCGAAGACGCTGCGTGCGGCCGGGGCCAAGGCCGGGCTGGCGATCGACCGGGACACCCCGGTGGAGCCGTATCTCGAGCTGCTTCCCTATGTGGACACGCTGCTGATCATGACGATCAAGGCGGGCTTCGGCGGTCAGAAGTTCCTGCCCGAGATGTTGGAGAAGGTGCGTGACGTGCGGCGCCGGATCCACGCCAAGGACCTGCAGGTGCGGGTCGAGGTGGACGGCGGCATCGCGGCGGACACCATCGAGCAGGCGGCCGAGGCGGGCGCGGACGCGTTCGTGGCGGGCACCGCGGTGTACGGCGCGGACGACCCCGCCGACGCGGTCCGCAAGCTGAAGGCCCAGGTGGCCAGAGTGAGCGCGCGGGCATGAGCACCGGCGCCGTCCAGTCCGACGACATCGTCCGGGAGCCGGAGTCCCGGCCCGACCGGATCATGGTGGTCGACGACGACGACGACATCGCCGGGTTCGTCGCCTTCAACCTCCAGGTGCACGGTTTCGAGGTGGTCCGCGCCCGCGACGGCCAGGAGGCGCTCGACCTGATGGAGAAGGTGCGCCCCGACCTCGCGGTGATCGACTGGATGATGCCGGCGATGGACGGCGTCGAGCTCACCCGCCGGCTGCGCGCCGAGCCGCTGACCAGCGCACTCCCGGTGATCATGCTGACCGCCAAGGGCCTCACCGTCGACAAGGTGGTCGGTTTGACCGCGGGCGTCGACGACTACCTGGTCAAGCCGTTCGACACCGCTGAGCTGATCGCCCGGGTGTCCTCGACGCTGCGCCGCAACAAGGAGTTCCGCGAGGTCTCCCCGCTGACCGGCCTGCCCGGCAACGCCCGGGTCCGCCGCGAGATCGTGGACCGGATGCGGGCCGGCGGCGACTACTCGGTCGGCTACATCGACATCGACCGGTTCAAGAGCGTCAACGACGTGTACGGCTTCGACCGCGGCGACGAGTTCATCACCGCCCTGGCCCGCAGCCTGCACCGTGCCGTCGCCACGTCGGGCCGGCCGTCGGTGTTCCTCGGGCACATCGGCGGCGACGACTTCGTCTTCGTGTGCACCCCCGAGCAGGTCCTGCCGCTGACCAAGCGCATGGTCGCCGACTTCGAGAACTCCGCCGACCAGCTCTACGACCCCGAGGACGCCGAACGCGGCTACATCGAAGTGCCCGACCGCCGCGGCAACAAGCAGCGCGCCGCCCTGGTCACGCTCTCCATCGGGGTGGCCGAGTCGCGCACCGGCGGGCGCAGCTTCAACGACCCGCGGGTGGTGGTGGCGGTGGCGTCCGAGATGAAGAAGGTCGCCAAGAGCCAGCCCGGCTCGTACGTGGCGATCGACCGGCGCAAGGGCCACTCCGGCGAGGACGAGGTGTGACCTCGGCGACGAGGTGGGTGGCATTTCCCCGATTCAGTGCAAGACTGGCCAGTAACCCACCACGCGCTGGCGGGACTCGGTGAAATTCCGAACCGGCGGTGATCCTCTGCGAGAGCAGGGGTAAGCCCGCGACCCGGACGTCGACCTTTGACGGACGGTGGACCTGGTGAGACTCCGGGGCCGACGGTCAAAGTCCGGATGGGAGGCAGCGCGCGGAGCAGGCTCAGGCTCGTCCTGGCCCGGGTCGGCGCTGCCGTACCCGAAGCCGGCCGGTCCGGTGCCCTGTTTCCGTGGTTTGTGCCCATCTGCTCATCAGCGCGTGACCGTGCCGCGCTGAGGAGGGCGAGATGGCGTCCGAGGATGAGGCGATGCGCCGCGCCATCGCGCTTGCCGCCCGAGGCCTGGGCACGACCAGCCCCAACCCGCCGGTCGGGTGCGTGCTGCTGAGTCCGTCCGGCGACATCGTCGGTGAGGGCTTCCACGAGTACGCGGGCGGTCCGCACGCCGAGGTGGCCGCGCTGGC
>NZ_JBFAZH010000207.1:0-8858 GCF_040681735.1 Actinoplanes sp. NPDC051633
ATGGCGAACATCGTGGCCAACCGGATCGGGGGGCAGCTCGGCCTCTCCGGACCGGGCTTCGCGGTCAGTGCCGAGGAGGCCTCCGGCATCGTGGCGCTGGACCTGGCGACCCGGGCGCTGCGGGCCGGCGAGGTCGATGCCGCGCTCGTCGGCGCGGTCGACCTCTCCGAGGAACCCGTGCACCGCGCCGCCCTCACCCAGCTCGGCCGGACCGCGCAGCCGATCGACGCCGCCGTCGTCCTCGTGCTCAAACGCCGCGACGACGCGCGCCGGGACGGCGATCGGATCATCGCCCTGATCGACCGCGATGCCCCAGCAGGCGACGCCTTTCCCACCGGCCTGCTCGGCGCACCGCACGCGGCCGCCAGCCTGCTCGACGTCGCGGCCGCGGCTTTCGCCCTCCGACACCGGGCCCGGCCGCGCTTGGGCCGACCCGCTCACCCCGATCCCGATGCGACCACGGTCGACGTCGTCACGCCCGTACTCGACGCCCCTCCCGCACGGATTCGCCTGCGCGCCGCCGACGCGGCGCCGTGGGCGCCCGAACCCCCGCCCCGGCTGCACCTCTACTCGGGCGCGACCCGGTCGGAAGTCCTCGCCGCCGCCTCGTCCGGCGTCGAGAGCGACACCGGCCCGGCCCGGCTGGCCGTCCTCGCCCGCGACCGCGGGCACCTGGCCGCTCAGCTCGAGAGCGCCCGCGCCTGGCTGGACGGCGAGGCACTGCGGCCGCCCGGCGTGGCCTTCCGCGAGACCCCGATCGGCGGTGAGACGGCCTTCGTCTACACCCAGGGCTCGTCCTTCTACCCCGGCATGGGAGCCGACCTCGCGCTCGCGTTCGCCCCGCTGGCGAGCGGCATGGACGGGGGGCCCGAGCCGCTCGAGCAGATCCTCGCTGTCGGTGCCCTGGCGAACCTGCACACCAGAATCTCCCGGGAAATTCTGGGCGTCGAGCCGCACGCCGCGCTCGGATACTCCTCCGGCGAATCGGCCGCCCTCGTCGCGCTGGGGGCCTGGACCGACGTGCCGGACATGATCGCCGACGCCCGGGCCGACGGACTGTTCACGCACGACCTGAGTGGCGAACTGCGCGGGGTACGCCGCTTCTGGGAACGCCACGGCATCGCCGGCGAACACTGGGCCGGCTACCTCCTCGCGGCCGACCCGGAACTGGTGCGGGCCATGGTCAAGGACGAGCCGGCCGTGCATCTGTCGGCGGTGTGCGACCCGGGAACCTGCGTGGTCTCCGGCGAGGACGAAGCATGCACGGCGTTCGCCGGACGCTTCGACCCGGCCGCCCGCATCCGGCTGCCCCCGTACCTGGTGGCGCACGTCCCCGAAGTGGCCGAGGTGCGCGACCGCTGGCATGCCCTGCACCGGCGCCCCACGACGACGGTGCCGGGCATCCGGTTCTACCGCGGAGCGACGGGCGACTGGTATCACCCGACTGAGGAGTCGGCCGCCGACGCGATCACCGAGCAGATGCTCGCCCCCGTCGACTTCCCGAACCTGATCGAGCGCGCCTGGCACGACGGCGTCCGCGTGTTCATCGAGCACGGACCGGCCGCGCAGTGCACCGGCTGGACACGCCGCGTCCTGGGCGAGCGGGACCACATCGCGGTGGCCATGGACACCGGCCCGGGCCGAGGCCTGTGGTCGGTGTCGATGGTGGTCGCGGAGTTGGCCGCCGCCGGGGTCCCGGTGCGGCACGACGCGCTCGAGGCGTACTTCGCGGAACCGGCCGCCGACGCCGGCCCGACGGTCGGCCTGCCCAGACGACTTCCCCCGCCGGTCCTGGCCGCTCCTGAGTACACGGTGATGGAGCCGGCACCGGAACTCGAACCGATGCCGACGGAGATGCGGGCGTCGAATCCGGCCGTCTCGGCCGCTGTGACGTGGCGCGCTTCCATCACGGCCGCGCACCGCCAATATCTGGCGCTCCAAGCCGCAGCCCACACGCGCTTCCTGACCGGCCGCGCCTCGGCCATCGCCGCGCTCGCCCGTCCCCAGGCTCCGGCGGGCAACGGGTTCCCCGGACCTCGGTTCGACCGGGCGCAGCTCGAACACCTCGCATCCGGCCGGATCTCCGACATCCTCGGACCGGCGTTCGCCGGGCAGGACGCCGACGTGCGGCAGACCCGCATGCCCGGCCCACCGCTGCTGCTCGCCGATCGCGTCCTCGGGATCGACGCCGTGCCGGGCCGGCTGGGCCAGGGCGTCATCTGGACCGAGACCGACGTGGACCACGAGTCGTGGTACCTCGACGCCGCGGGCCGCATGCCGGCCGGCCTGGTCGTCGAGGCGGGACAGGCCGACCTGCTCCTGATCAGCTGGCTCGGCGCCGACCTGCACAACCGGGGGGAGCGGGTCTACCGCCTGCTCGGCAGCGATGTGACGTTCCACGGCCCGCCACCGGGACCGGGCCAGACCCTCCGCTTCGAGATCCGGGTCGTCGGGCACGTCACGCACGGTGCGGTCCGGCTCTTCTTCTTCGAGTACGACTGCCACGTCGGCGATGCGTTGCTGCTCACCGTACGCAACGGCCAAGCCGGCTTCTTCACCGACGACGAACTCAGCCACAGCGGCGGCGTGCTCTGGGACGCCGCCGCCGTCACACCGCCGGACGCCCCGGATCCGCCCGCCGTGCGGTGCGAGCGTTCCTCGTTCGACGCCGAAGCCGTCGGCGCCCTGGCCGATGGCCGCCCCGATCGGTGTTTCGGCACCGGATGGACCGCGACCCGCGCCCACGTGCGGACCCCGCGCATCGGATCGGGACGGCTGCGCCTGCTCGACGAGGTGCCCGTCTTCGACCCCGGCGGCGGACCGTGGGGACGCGGCTATCTCCGCGCCGAGACGGCCGTCAGCCCGGACGACTGGTTCTTCGACGGCCACTTCCACAACGACCCCTGCATGCCCGGCACCCTCATGTCGGAAGCCTGTTTCCAGGCCGTCTCGTTCTATCTGGCCGCGTGTGGCCACACGATCGACCGTGACGGCTGGCGGTTCGAACCGGTGCCGGGGCGCGCCGCGCGCATGCGCTGCCGCGGTCAGGTCACTCCGGACAGCCGCAGGCTGACGTACGAAGTCTTCATCTCGGCGATCTCGACGGACCCGTATCCGATGGCCGTCGCGGACGTGCTGGTCACCGTCGACGGACTGAAGGCCCTGCACGTCGCCGACTGCGCCGTGCGGCTGGTGCCGGACTGGCCGCTCGAGCACTGGCGGCATCTCGGCCCGCCCACGGTGCAGCGGACCGCGCAGCCCGAACCGCTCCCGGCGCTCGGCGGTCTCGCCGGGCACCGTGAGGTGAAGCCCGTCGGGCGGATCGGCGACCTGGCGCTCGGCTACGCCTCGCTGCTCGCCTGCGCCTGGGGCAGGCCGGCGGACGGGCTCGGACCCATGGCCGAGGCGTTCGCCGGCGCACGCCGCGGACCGCGACTGCCCGGGCCGCCGTACCACTTCATGAGCAGGGTCACCGCGGTCGAGGGCCCGTATGAGGGCATGGCGGTCGGCAGTGCGGTCGTCGCCGAGTACGACGTACCCGAGAAGGTCTGGTTCTTCTCGGGCCCGAGCCCCACCATGCCGGCGGCCGCCCTGATGGAGATCGCCCTGCAACCCTGCGGATGGCTGGGCTGCTACGTCGGCAGCCCCCTGCAGATCGACGCCGAGCTGCTGTTCCGCAACCTCGACGGCGACCTGCGCGTCCGGTGTGAGGTGCGGCCCGGCACCCGCGTGGTGCGCACCCGCGCCGAACTCACGGACGTGTCCCGAGCCGCCGGAATGATCATCGAGACGTTCCGGATCGAGTGCCACGCCGACGGGGAACCGCTGTTGAGCGGCACCGCCGTGTTCGGGTATTTCCTCACCACGGCCTTCGCGCAGCAGCCCGGCCTGCCCGCGGCCCCGGCCGAGCGGGAGCGCCTGAGCGAACCGTGCGAGAACCCGCCGACGTTCCACCACCCCGCCGGCCCCATGCTCACGATGCTCGACCGGATCACCGGCTACTGGCCCGAGGGCGGGCCGGCCGGCCTCGGGCAGGTGCGCGCGGAGATGGACGTCGATCCCGGTGCGTGGTTCTTCAAGGCCCACTTCTTCCAGGACCCGGTCATGCCCGGCTCGCTCGGCGTCGAGGCCATGTGCCAGCTGCTGCAGTGGTACCTGACCGACCGGGGCATCGGCGGGGATCGGCCGGGCGCCCGCTTCGAACCGGTCGCGCTCGACGAGCCGCTGATCTGGACCTATCGCGGCCAGGTCGTGCCCACCGACCGCCTGATCACCGTTGAGCTGGAGATCCTCGAGATCCGCGACCGGACCGCGTTCGCCCGGGGCTGGCTCTGGGTCGACGGCCGCCGCATCTACCGCGTCGACCGGCTCGGCGCCCGGATGATCGCCGAAACCGGCGACGCGCGAGGTCGCTGACCTGTCGGAATGCGCCGTGCCCGTTCGTTGACAAGGCAGGACCGGCAGAAGGCGCGGCCGCCAGGGAGAGGAAAGCAACGATGGCAGGCACGACGGCAACCGGCGGTACGAGGTCACTGCGCTTCGGGGTGGTCGCCCCCATCATGACGGATCTGCCGACATGGCGGGACCAGGTCCGCCGCATCGCCGACAGCGGCTACTCGACCATCCTGATGCCCGACGTCCCGCAATGGCAGCCGGCGCCCGGCCCCGCGCTGGCCGTCGCGGCAACCCTCACCGACCTGCGCGTCGGCACGTGGGTGTACGCCTCCCCGCTGCGTCCGGCCTGGAGCACCGCGTGGGAGGCGCACTCGCTGTCGGTGCTCACCGAAGGCCGCTTCGAGATGGGCATCGGCACCGGGCGTCCCGGCATCGAGGACGAACTCCGCGACCTGGGACTGCCCGCCGACCCGCCCGCCGAACGGCTGGCCCGGGTGCGCGAGACCGTCACGGCACTGCGAGACCTCGACGGCCCGAGCCTGCGTACGCCGGTGGCGATGGCCGTTCGCGGGCCGAAGGCCCGGGCGCTGGCGGCCGACCTCGCGGACACGGTCACCTTCGCCTCCAAGCCGGACGACCGGCGAGCCGAGATGGTGCGGCTGGCGCGCGACTTCCGCGCCGTCCGCGACGTCGAACTCGCGGTCCACGTGGCGGTGGTCGGCGACACCGTCGCGCCGTTCATGACGGCCCCCGGCACGGACCCGGCCGCGCTGCGGGCGGCCGACTCGCTCGCAATCCTGCCGGGTGACCCGGCGGCCGCCACCGAGGAGATCCTGCGGCGACGAGAGGAGATCGGCTTCACCTACTTCGTCATCGGCGCCAACTCCGCGGCAGCGCTCGCCCCGGTCGTCGCCGAACTCAGCGGGAGCTGACCATGGCGGGCTGTTCCACGCTGCACCACCAGCTGGTGCGTCCGCCCGCGGGCCGACTCGACCTCCGGCAGCTCCGGCATGATGCCTCCGTTGGTTGGTTCTCCTGCAGTGTGTAGTCCTCATCTCCAGGTCGATGGTGACGGAGCTTCAGTCGACAGATGCCGGTGGAAGTGCCTGGTTGGGCCGCATTGCGCCGGGCACCATCGGGCACCATGAACACCATTGGCAGGTGGCACGGACATCGGCGGGTCTCCAGCAGAGTGATGAGGACGTCCGCCGGCGCGTTTTGGGCTGCTGTTGCAGTTCTGGTGGGGCAAGCGGTCACTGTGCTCCCGGCGGGCGCCGTGGAGCCGCCGACGCGGATCATGGTGGTGGGCGACTCGATCAGCCAAGGGCTTGAGGGTGATTACACCTGGCGATACCGGCTGGCCAACCATCTCGCCGCCGCGGGAGGCAATGTGGACTTCGTCGGACCGTGGACCGGCACCAACGTCGTGCCGGCCGGCTATCCCGCCGGATGGCCAGAAGTCAGCATCCCGCCGTCGCGTAACGGAGCCTACCGACCGGGTATCGCCTTCGACAGCAACCACCTCAGCCAATGGGGTTGGCAGATGCATCAGGCGAAGGACGTGATCGCAGCGAACGTCACCACGTACACACCGGACTTCCTCCTGATCGAGCTGGGGTTCAACGACCTCGCCTGGGGAGTGAACAACCCGGCCGGGCTGCTCAACGACCTGCGAACGCTGGTCGCCAACGCCCGCTCCGTAAAGCCGAACCTGCGCTTCGCGATCGCTAACATCACGCACCGCTCGGCACTGTCGGAGCAGCCGACGCTGCCGGCCATCATCACCGAATACAACTCCCTGCTGGCCAGTTCGATCGGGCAGATCAACACGGCGACGTCCCCGGCGATCGCGGTGGACGTCGATGGTCCTTTCGACGCGAACCTGGACACCTACGACGGGCTGCATCCCAACGTGCGCGGCGAGTGGGTCATCGCCAAGGCATTCGGTGACGCGCTGTTCGCGGGGTGGTGGTTCGGCGGCTTCTTCGCGTCCATCCCGACGTCGCTACCCGCGGACCTCACCCCGGCGGCACCGACGACGATCACCACGACAAATGTCGACTTCAAGGTGAAGGTTCAATGGTCACACTCGTTTGGAGCGGCCGGATACAAGTTCTTCCAACGCGACGCCACCGCCGGCGAAGCCTTTCGTGAGGCGCAGTTCCCGATCGGCGCGGATTCCTGGACCGCGGACGTCCTGCCCGCCGGGCACCTCATGCAGTTCTACGTCAAAGCCACCAGGGGACCCGCCCGAATGAGCGCGGCATCTCCGACCGGGTCGGCAACCGTCAAAGCGCTGCCCGCACCGGCGAACGTCCGCGTCTCGACCGACCCGAACCGCCCGTACGGCGTGACAGTCGCCTGGGACCCCGTCGCCGGGGCGGACGACTACCACGTGTACTCCGCGCCAGGTTGTGATGTCCTCCCCCCGGCCGCCGGCGCGTTCACGCTGCAGCAGTGGGCACTCGGCAGCCGGACCAGCTGGACCCAGGACTACGTGTTCAGCGACTGCATCAACTACAAGGTCGCCGCCTCCCGTAACGGCGGCGAGAGCCCGCTGCCATTCGCCGCGGCCCGGGCGCTGCCCTATCAGAACAACTTCAACCATCTGCTGGCCCGCAACCGGTACTTTGATGCGCCACCGGAAAGCGGCGACGTGAAAGCCGGCACCACGACCGCGGCAGGTACCGATCGCGGCATCGTCGTCGCCCGCGGATACATCCGCGACAAGGACACCTTCACCGGCTCGATCGGCGATCACCGGCAATGGAATCCCAATCCTTACTCGTCGGCGAAGATCGGTGTCGCCTGGGACACGAAGACCGGCCAGATCGGCGTTTACGTCCACAAGTCCTGTGTGATCGGATCAAGCCTGCCCCCGTTCGAGGCCGGCTGCCGCACCGCCCTGCCGATCCGCTTCGTACCCGACGCGACCATCTACGGCGACTCCAACAGCACGCCGTACAACTACGTCTCCGCCGTACGCAGCGGCAGCAGCCTCATCGTCGCTGTCTCCGCAATGAACGCGTGGTCAGCGTCGTTGGGCCGGATCAACGGAAAAGTGACTCTGACCCCCTCCGGCTCCTCCTTCGCCGCCACCCTTGTCGCCGACAAGTTCCCAGCCTGGGAGATCTACCGCTACCCACGTACCGCCCCACTGTCCGGCACGGTCGGCGTGTTCTACGCAATCGGCACCCGAGATCAAACCGGAATCGGCGATCTCAAAACCGCCCAGTCAACCTGCACCAGCGTTCCACCGGAGGGCAACGCCTTCACCAAACCCATGTCCTGCTGACCTGGCTGGTGCACCACCCGTTGTCAGCGGCGGTGCACCAGACTCTTTCCGAAAGGTCGTGTACCCAGTGAAGCGATTCTGGTCCGTCGCGTTCGTCGCGGCGGTGTTCAGCACCGTCCTGAACGGCGTTCCTGCCGTAGCGCAAGCGGCTTCCCGGTGCACGCCGGGATCCGTGCAGGGCATGCAGTCGCTGCTGGCATCGTTGCCGACGTACGGCGACGGCAACATCTCCGCACGGCTGGACAACGGGCGCTGTGTCATCGTGACCGGCGATGCCCTCGCTCGTGGTGGAGGCCCGGGTCCGCACTCGACGATCACCGTGCTGGCGGCCGGGACCGGCCATGTGGTGGCCCCCGCCCACCCTGGCACCGTGTCGAGGTACCAGGCGCTGCCGGATCGCACCGACGGCACCGTCGACTGGCTGGGTCCTGCCTTCTTCGCCGAAGGCAAGCTGTATTCCTTGGCTTCCCGGATACGCCCGCGGCCCGGCGGTTGGGACAACGTCGGCGTCAACACGGCCGTGTTCACTGTCGGAGCCGGTAAGGATCCGGTCTTCTCGAGGTTCATGGCGACGCCCACCGCCATCGGAGGTCCAGTGCTGTGGGGGGCCGGCATTTACTACGACGCCACCGCCCGTCTGGTGTACATCTTCGGCGCGAGCTCCGCCCCGACGGACGGCTGGACCGGCTTCGATGCCTACGTGGCGCGGGTCGGGCTGGCCGACCTCGGCACGCCGAGCCGGTGGACGTACTTCGACGGCGTGAGATGGACCGCCACCAGCGCCGGCGCCAAGCCGATCCTGCGTTCCGCGGTCAACGGCGGGACCGAGAGTGCCTTCTCGGTGTGGCGCGACAGCCAGGGCTGGAGGATCACCTCGAAGCGCGGCGGTGGCTGGGGTCCCGGCTCCGTCACCCGGTGGACGGCGGCGCAGTTCGGGCAGCCGTGGTCCGAGCGGACTGTCGCCACGGTAGCCGGCGATCACTACTTGCACTTCGAACACTGGGCGTTGCCGCTCACGGTCAACGGCAAGCGCCTGCTCTCGTACAACACCACCGGTCAGCCGGCCACCTGGGCGGAGGCCAACTGATCCGGCGGTCGTCATCGACGCTGCTGTCGCCCGGTCCGGCCCGGATGGGCCGGACCGCGCGGGCGGGCCTCGGTGGTGTAA